>NZ_JASCXL010000132.1:0-26565 GCF_030010595.1 Streptomyces sp. CC224B
CGCGCCGCCCGCGCCGGTCCGGCGCAAGGGCGTCTGGCGGCGGCTCCAGCAGTGGTGGCGCGGCCGCTGACGCCCGGCCGGGGCGGCGCGCTACGGATCGCCCGGGGGCGGCGGGCCGGGCTCCGCCCGCTCGCCGCCGCCGGCCCAGGCCGCGTACGACTCCCACGCGTCCAGGGCCCGCCCGCTGACGAAGCGGTGCGCGGTGCCGGTGACCGGGTCCGTGAACTCCAGGACCCGGGCGAGGAGTTGCAGCGGGCGCCGGAAGTCGTCCGGCGCCACCGGCCCGCGCACCACCGGGTAGAGCGGATCGCCGAGCAGCGGCAGGCCGAGCGCGTTCATGTGGACGCGCAGTTGATGGGTGCGGCCGGTGCGCGGCAGCAGCCGGTAGCGCCCGAGGCGGCCGTCGTGCGCCAGCAGTTCGACCCGGCTCTCGCTGTTCGGCGCGGCGCCCGGCACCTCGTAGGCGGCGAGGACGCCCCGCTCCTTGACGAGGTGGCTGCGCACGGTGCGCGGCAGCGGCACGTCCGGGTCGTACGCGGCCACCGCCTCGTACTCCTTGCGCACCCGGCGGTCGCGGAACAGCGTCTGGTACGCGCCGCGCTCCTCGGGCCGCACCGTGAACAGGAGCAGCCCGGCGGTGAGCCGGTCCAGGCGGTGCGCGGCGCTGAGCGCGGGGATGCCGAGGCGGGCCCGCAGCCGGGCGAGGGCGGTCTCGGCGACGTGGGTGCCGCGCGGCATCGTCGCGAGGAAGTGCGGCTTGTCGGCGACGACGATGTGCTCGTCGCGGTACACCACGTGCAGGTCCCCGGGCACCCGGGGCTCGGCGGGCAGGTCCCGGTGGAACCACACGTACAGGCCGGCCGCGTACGGGGTGGCCGGCGACAGCGGCGCGCCGTCCGCGCCGACGATCCGCCCCTCGCGCAGCATCCGGTCGACGACGCCGGGCCCGGCCGCGAGCCGCGCCACGAGGTGGTCCCGCACGGTGGCCCACGCGTCGCCCTCCGGGAGGCGGACCCGCACCGGGTCGACGCCCTCGCGCTGGGGGAGCGGGGCGGGCGGCACGCGGGTTCGTCGTCTCACGGCGGACCAGCGTACGGGCAGGTCGGCGGGGTGCGGAAAACCACTGTCCCCGGCACGGGCCGGACCGCACCATGGGGGCATGCCCTACATGATCTCGAACGTGGTCGAGCCCGGCGCCCTCGCGGACCGCCCACAGCCGACGATGCCCGCGCCCGGCGGCCTGACCCTGCGCCCCTGGACGCCGAAGGACGCCCCCAGCGTGTACGAGGCGTTCCAGGACCCGGTGATCCAGCGGTGGCACGCGCGGGCGGCGGACTCCGAGGACGAGGTCCGCTCCTGGATGGAGACCTGGCGCACGGAGTACGCCGACGAGACCAGCGCCCAGTGGGCGGTCGCCGACGCGGACACCGACGAGGTCCTCGGCCGGGTGGCCCTACGCATGATCACGCTCGCGGACGGCCAGGCGGAGATGGCGTACTGGACCATGCCGCGCGCCCGCGGCAGGGGAGTGGCCTCCCGCGCGGTCACGGCCCTCACCGCATGGGCCTTCGACGACCTCGGCCTGCACCGCCTGGAACTCCGCCACTCCACCCGCAACGAACCCTCCTGCCGCGTGGCCCTCAGAACGGGCTACACCCCCGAAGGCACCCAACGCAGCGCAGCCCTCCACGAGGACGGCTGGCACGACATGCACCTACACGCCCGCATACGCCCCGCGTAACAGGGACCTGGCGAGAGACACCTGTCCGGAGGCGCGACGACGAGGGAAAACCGCCTGTCCAGTGCGCGGGGCTGTGGCCAGGGGGTGCCTGTCTGGGGGCGCGGGGCCGCGGCCGGGGGTGCCTGTTTGGGGGCGCGGGGAACTGCGCGACCGGCCACGACGCGCGCGCAGGCGACGACGAGGGGAAGGAGGGGGGCAGCGGGGGCGGAGCCCCCGCGCCCGGCGGGGCCCCGCTCAGGCCGAGCGCAGCTCCTGCTCGGCCTCCACCTGCGCGTTCCACTCCCGCTTGGACGCCTGCCACCCATCCTCGTTGTGCCCGAGCCGCCAGTACCCGGACACGGACAACCGCTCCCGCGGCACCTGGTGCTCGACGCGCAGGATGCGGCGGATCTCCCTCACGAAGCCCGCCTCCCCGTGCACGAACGCCTGCGGCGTACCCGCCGGGAAGTCCAGCGCGCGGACGGCCTCGACCAGGGCCCGCCCGACCGGGCGACCCTGGCGGTGCAGCCAGACCACCTCCGCGTCGGTGGAGATCTTCTGCTCCTCCTCGGGGCCCTCGACCTCCACGAAGGCCCGTACCTCGGCACCCTCCGGCAGCGCTTCGAGCGCGGCGGCGATGGCGGGCAGCGCGCTCTCGTCACCGGCGATCAGGTGCCAGTCGGCGGCCGGGTCCGGCGCGTACGCCCCGCCGGGCCCGAGCAGGCGTACCGTCTCGCCCGGCTGCGCCCGCAGCGCCCACGGCCCGGCCAGGCCCTCGTCGCCGTGCACCACGAAGTCCAGGGCCAGCTCGCGGGCCTGCGGGTCCCACCAGCGCACCGTGTACGTCCGGGTGACGGGCCACTGCTCGCGCGGCAGCTCCTCGCGGACGCGCTGGAGGTCGAAGGGCTCCGGGTAGGTCACCCCCGGCGGGGCGAACAGGACCTTCACGTAGTGGTCGGTGCAGTCCCCGGCCGTGAACTCGGCGAGGCCGTCGCCGCCGAGCACCACGCGCTGCATGTGAGGGGTGAGACGTTCGGTGCGGACGACCTGGGCGACGTGGGGCTTCGGAGTCTTGCGTGCGGGCCGCTCTGCCATGGCTGATCCCCTGATCCACTATTGTTAGGTTCCCCTAACTTAACACCCGCCCTGGCCGCCCACCTTGCTCGGCCCTGGAGCCCTCGCTCAGCCCTGGAGCGTGGACAGCAGCCGGCTGAGCGACCCCCCGAGGCCCCAGCGCCGGGCGAGTTCGTCCAGGGCGGCCGGGTCGCGCGGCTCGCGCGGCAGCGCGACCTCCACCTCCGGCAGCGGTACGTCGTCCGCGACCTTGACCACCTTCGGCGCGACGGCCAGGTAGGGGCGCGCCTCGTCGAGCCGCTTGCGCTGCGTGGGCGTCAGCCTGGCCGCGGGGTCGTCGACCGCCGCCATGATCCCGGCCAGGTCGCCGAAGGCGTCGAGCAGCTTGGCCGCGGTCTTCTCGCCGATGCCGGGGACGCCCGGCAGGCCGTCGCTGGGGTCGCCGCGCAGCAGGGCGAGGTCCGCGTAGCCGGGGCCGTCGACGCCGTACTTCTCGCGCAGCAGGGCCTCGTCGGTGACCTGGAGGCTGCCGACGCCCTTCAGCGGGTACAGGACGCGGACGCCGCGCGCGTCGTCCACGAGCTGGAACAGGTCGCGGTCGCCCGTGATGATGTCGACCGGGCCCGCGGCGCGGGCCGTGTACGTGCCGATCACGTCGTCCGCCTCGTACGCGGGAACGCCCACGCGGGCGATGCCGAGCGCGTCGAGGACGTCCTCGATCACCGGGACCTGCGGGGAGAGCGTGTCCGGGGTCTCCTCCACGTCCGGGCCCGCGGGCACCTCCTCGGCGACGCGGTGGGCCTTGTACGAGGGGATCAGGTCCACGCGCCACTGCGGCCGCCAGTCCGCGTCCATGCAGGCGACCAGGTCGTCCGGGCGGTGGTCCTGGACGAGGCGGGTGATGAACTCCAGGAGGCCGCGGACCGCGTTGACCGGGGTGCCGTCGGGGGCCTTCACGGATTCGGGGACGCCGAAGTAGGCCCGGAAGTACAGGGACGCCGTGTCGAGCAGCATGAGCCGCCGGGTGTGCTGAGTCACCCTCGCATCATGCCCGACGGCGGCCTGGCCCCCGCGGGAGCTCCTCCGAGGCCGCTGTGACGTGGGCCACTTCATGGTTTGGGCTGGGAAAGCGGGGGCAGGGGCGACGCGGAGCAGTACCGGTCGAGTTTTCAACATCTTGATGGGTGAGCGGGCGGACCCCGCACGGCTCCACGGCCTGCCGTGGGGGAGGAGCGGGCCGTCTCCGTTCGACCCGAGAGGTGTATGTGTCCAGGCTGCAAGCCGAGCATCTGTACAAAGTGTTCGGCAGACGACCCGACGACGCGGTGCGCAGGCTCCGCGACGGAGCCGACCGTGAGGAACTGCGCGCCGAGGGGACCACCGCCGCGGTCATCGACGCGACCTTCACCGTCGAGCCGGGCCAGATCTTCGTCGTCATGGGTCTCTCCGGATCCGGCAAGTCCACGTTGCTGCGCATGCTCAACGGGCTCTCGGACCCGACGGCCGGGCAGGTGCTCTTCGACGGTCAGGACCTGACCTCGCTGAGCGCCCGCGAGCTGCGCCAGGTGCGCGCCCGCAAGATCAGCATGGTGTTCCAGCACTTCGCGCTCTTCCCGCACCGCAGTGTGCTCGAGAACGCCGCGTACGGCCTGGAGGTGCAGGGCCTGCCGCGCGGGGAGCGCGAGAAGCGGGCCACCGAGGCGCTCGAACTGGCCGGCCTCAAGGGCTGGGAGAAGTCCTGGCCCGACGAGCTGTCCGGTGGAATGCAGCAGCGCGTCGGCCTGGCCCGCGCCCTGGCCACGGACGCCGACCTGCTGCTCATGGACGAGTCGTTCAGCGCGCTCGACCCGCTGATCCGCCGCGACATGCAGGACCAGCTCCTCGAACTCCAGCAGACCCTGAAGAAGACCATCGTCTTCATCACCCACGACCTCAACGAGGCCATGCGGCTCGGCGACCGGATCGCCGTCATGCGCGACGGCCGCATCGTCCAGACCGGCACCGCCGAGGACATCCTCACCACCCCGGCCAACGACTACGTCGCCGCGTTCACCCAGGACGTCGACCGCGCCCGCGTGCTGACCGCGGGCGCCGTCATGGCCGGTCCGGAGACCGTGTACGGGACGACGACGCCGGAGGGCACGAAGCTGCGCAGCGCCGCCGACGTGCTCGCGGCGGCCCCCGCCACCGTCTCCGCCGACACCCCGGTGATCGAGCTGTTCACGCCGTGCTCCACCAGCGGCGTCGCCGTGGCCGTGACCGGCCCGGACGGCTCCCTCGTCGGCGTCGTGTCCCGGGCGCGGCTGCTGGCCGCGCTCGGCGAGCCGGGCACGCGGCCCGCGGCCCCCGCGGACGCCGTCGTCCCGGCACAGCAGCCGAAGGACACGGCCGTACGCATACGCAGGACCGGGGACGAGGGCGGCAGGAGCACGGGCAAGGTGAGCAGCGGTGCCTAGGATCCATCTCGGCGACCGGGTCAACGACGCGGTCGACTGGCTCACCGAACATCTCGCCTGGCTGTTCGACTTCATCGAGTCCGTGCTCAGCGGCATGAACGACACCCTCACGGACGTCCTCCAGGCTCCCGAGCCGCTGCTCCTCGCGGGCATCTTCGCCGTTGTCGCGTGCTGGCTGCGCGGTCTGTCCGCCGGTGTGCTGTCCTTCGCCGGCTTCGCGTTCATCGACTCGCTGGAGCTGTGGGACAACGCCATGGTGACGCTGTCCCTGGTGCTCGTGGCGACGGTCATCGCGCTGGTGGTCTCCGTGCCGCTCGGCATCTGGGCGGCCCGCTCCCGCCGGGTCGGGGCGCTGCTGCGGCCCGTGCTCGACCTGATGCAGACGCTGCCCGCGATGATCTACCTCATCCCGGCCATCCTGTTCTTCGGCATGGGCGGCCCGGCGGGCATCGTCGCGACGCTGATCTTCGCCCTCGCGCCCGGCGTGCGGATGACGGAGCTCGGCATCCGCCAGGTCGACAAGGAGCTGGTGGAGGCGGCCGACGCGTTCGGCACGACACCGCGCAACGTGCTGTTCCGGGTGCAGCTCCCGCTCGCCCTGCCGACCATCATGGCCGGGGTCAACCAGGTCATCATGCTGGGCCTGTCGATGGCCGCCATCGCGGGCATGGTCGGCACCGGCGGCCTCGGCGCCGACGTGAACGAGTCCATCGGCCAGCTCGACGTCGGCCTCGGCGCCGAGTCCGGCGTCTCCATCGTGATCCTCGCGATCTACCTGGACCGCATGACCGCCGCCCTGGGCACGCAGGTGTCGCCGCTCGGCCGCCGCGCCGCCGCCAGGGCGCGCGCCGCGCAGGGCCTGAAGCTGTGGAGCTACCGCCCCCGCCCGGCGTTCGCGGTGATCGGCGTGGTCGTCCTCGCGCTCGTCGCGGGCGGCATGGGCGTCTTCGGCGGCTCGGACGGCAAGGCGACCGCCGCCTCCGACGGCGAGAACGTCGGCCACGGCAAGCAGCTGGACATCGGCTACATCCCCTGGGACGAGGGCGTGGCCTCCACCTTCCTGTGGAAGGAGATCCTGGAGCGGCGCGGCTTCGAGGTGAACGCCAAGCAGCTCGACGCGGGCCCGCTGTACACCTCGCTCGCCCAGGGCGGCATCGACTTCCAGACCGACGCCTGGCTGCCGACGACGCACGCCTCGTACTGGAAGAAGTACGACGACAAGCTCGACGACCTGGGGGCCTGGTACGGGCCGACCTCCCTGGAGCTGAGCGTCCCCGCGTACATGAAGGGCGTCGACTCCCTGGAGGACCTCAAGGCGAGGAAGGGCACCTTCAAGGGCAAGATCATCGGCATCGAGTCCAGCGCCGGGATGATGAAGCTCCTCAAGGACAAGGTCCTCAAGGCCTACGGCCTGGAGAAGGACTTCGAGGTCGTCGACGGCTCCACGCCCGCGATGCTCGCCGAGCTGAAGCGCGCGTACGCCAAGAAGCAGCCCGTCGTGGTGACGCTGTGGTCCCCGCACTGGGCCTACAGCGACTTCGACCTGAAGAAGCTGAAGGACCCGAAGGGCGCCTGGGGCAAGGGCGACGGCGTGCACACCGTCGCGCGCGACGGCTTCGCGAAGGAGCACCCCGAGGTCGGAGCCTGGCTCAAGGACTTCAAGATGAGCGAGAAGCAGCTCACCAGCCTCGAAGCCGAGATCAACAAGGCGGGCAAGGGCAACCAGCAGCAGGCCGTGCGCGCCTGGCTGAAGAAGAACCCCGGCCTGGTCGACAAGTGGGCCCCGGTGAGCGGCACGGGCGCGGCCCCCGCGGAGGCGAAGCGGACGCTGAACGTCGCCTGGTTCCCGTGGGACGAGGACGTCGCCGTCACCTACCTGTGGAAGAACGTCCTGGAGCGGCGCGGCTACAGGATGAAGCTGTCGCAGTCCGACGTGGGCCCGGTCTACACCGGCCTCGCGCGCGGCGACATCGACGTGAACTTCGACGCCTGGCTGCCCAGTACGCAGAAGAACTACTGGGACAAGCACAAGGAGAACCTCGTCGACCTGGGCACCTGGTACAGCCCCACGTCCCTGGAGGTCGCCGTGCCGTCCTACGTCAAGGACGTGAAGTCCCTGGCGGACCTCAAGGGCAAGGGCGACACCTTCCACGGCAAGATCGTCGGCATCGAACCGGGCACCGGTGTCATGCAGAAGCTCAAGGACGAGGTGCTGCCCCGCTACGGACTCGAGGGCGAGTACAAGATCGCCAGCGGCTCGACGCCCGCGATGCTCGCCGAGCTGAAGCGTGCCTACGCCAAGAAGGAGCCGGTCGCGGTCCTGCTGTGGTCGCCGCACTGGGCCTACAGCGAGTACGGGCTCACCAAGCTGAAGGACCCCAAGGGCGCCTTCGGCAAGGGCGACACGCTCCGCACCATCACCAGCAAGAAGTTCCCCGAGCAGTACCCGCAGCTCACCAAGTGGTTCAAGGGCTTCCGGATGAGCGAGGCCGAGCTCGCGGGCCTGGAGAACGAGATCAAGAAGCGCGGCAAGGGCCACGAGGAGGAGGCCGTCGCCGCGTGGCTGAAGGAGCACCCGGAGGTTCCGGGACGCATGGCCCCGCAGTAGCAGCCGGGACCGGCTCCACCGCAGGTGTATCGATCCTTCGGCGACCGGCCGGATACTTGCCCCAGGGGCAGGTGTCCGGCCCGTCCGGCATGCGGCCGGGCGCGCGGGCCGGGGCGCCCGCGACCGGCACGCACAGCCCGCGCGCGGCCGCAACCGGCGCGCAGAGCGGCCAACTGGGTAAAACCGTTTGGCGAACATGCGTAGGGTGCAGGAAACCCCTCAGGGTGAAGGCACCGGCCAGGACGGTCCGGCGGCACGCGTCGGCCGAAGCGCGCGGAAGAAGGAGGGAGCCGAGGCGATGGACGAGCACAAGGAAAACCTCCGGGTGGGCTCGGCCGTGCGGCGGCGCCGCCGCCAGCTCGAGCTCACCCTCGCGGTCGTCTCCCGGCGCAGCGGCCTCTCGGTGCCGTTCCTGAGCCAGGTGGAGAACGAGCGGGCCCGGCCCAGCATGCGCTCCCTGGAGCGGGTGGCCGACGCGCTCGGCACCACCGCCGTCGAGCTGCTCGCCGCCGCCGACCCGACCGGCACCGTCGACCTGGTGCGCGCCGCCGACGAGGTGAGCCTGGCGGGCGGCACCACCGAGACGCACGTGCGGGACCTGGTGCGCGGCCACCACCAGCTCCACGTCTTCGAGTACGTCGGCGACCACGACGAGGGCCGCGAGTTCCAGCACCGCAACGACGAGCTGATGTACGTCATCGGCGGCGCCGTCGAGGTGGAGGCCGAGGGCCGCGCCTACCGCCTCGGGCGCGGCGACAGCCTCTACCTGACCGGGGGCGTACGGCACCGCTGGCGGGCCACGGCCGCCGACGCGCGGGTGCTCGTCGTCGCCGTGGGCGACCACATCGAGGCCACGGACGCCGGGCGGCACTGACCGATGCCCGGTGTGCGGGTGGTCTCCCTGGTGCCGTCGCTCACGGAGGCGGTCGCCGAGACCGTGCCGGGCGCCCTGGTCGGGGCCACGGACTGGTGCAGCCATCCGGCGGGCCTCGACGTCCTCGGCGTCACCCGGATCGGTGGCACGAAGAACCCCTCCCTGTCCGCCATCGAGGCGCTCGTCCCCGACCTGGTGATCGCCAACGAGGAGGAGAACCGCCCCGCCGACGTGGCCGCCCTGCGCGCGGCCGGCCTGGAGGTCCTCGTCACCGAGGTGCGCGGGCTCGACCAGGCCTTCCGCGAGCTGTCCCGGGTGCTCACCGCGTGCGGCGGGCCCCCGCGGCCCCGCTGGCTGGAGCGGGCCGAGGAGGTCTGGCGGGACCTGCCGCCTCCCGGCCACAGGCGGCGGGCGGCCGTGCCCGTCTGGCGCAAGCCCTGGATGGTGCTCGGCCGGGACACGTTCGCGGGGGACCTCCTCCGCCGCCTTGGCGTCGACAACGCGTACGCGACGCACGCCGAGCGCTATCCCCGCATCCCGCTGGACGAGCTGCGCACCGCGGACCTCGACCTGGTGGTCCTGCCGGACGAGCCGTACCGCTTCACCGCCGAGGACGGCCCCGAGGCGTTTCCGGGCCTGCCCGCCGCACTGGTCAGCGGCCGCCACCTCACGTGGTACGGGCCGTCGCTGGCCGAGGCGCCGAGGGTGCTGGGCGCGGCACTCGGGGCGGGCCGCCGCTGAGCCTCGGCCGGGGGGCCGGTCGGCCGTCGGGCCTCAGCGGGGTGCCGCGAGCAGCCGGCCGTCGAGCAGGCCGCGGGCGGTCCGGGCCAGGGCCACCGCCCAGGCGGTCACCAGGAGCACGAAGAGGCCCGTGGCCAGCCAGTCGTAGGCGGCGAGGCCGGTGTGCCCGCCCAGGGCCGCGGCGCCCGTGGCGCAGGTGCCGACGGGGAAGGTGAACGCCCACCACGTCATCGCGAAGCCCATGCCCGCACGCCGGGCGCGGGCCACCAGCGCGGTCGCCAGCGCCAGCCACAGCAGGGCGAAGCCGAGCACCGGCACGCCGTACAGCACGGCGAACACCGCGAAGCCCCGGTCGAGGGGGGCGGGCAGCAGGCCGTCGGCCGCGTCGGCGAACGCGTTCGCGGCGGTCGTGGACTGCCCGAGCGGGCCCAGGACGAGGAACACCGTCGGGGTGAGCGCGAGCGGCAGCGGCGGGCCCGCCACCAGCCGGGCGAAGACCAGCGGCAGTATCACCAGGGTGGCCAGCAGGCTGACGCCGAACATCGCGGCACAGGAGTAGAGCAGCGTCTCCCGCGCCTGCCCGGGCGGCAGGTGCGGCACGAGCAGCGGCCCGACGGCCGCGGCGACCATGGGCGCCACCACGGGCAGCAGCCACACCGGGGACGCCTGGTCGGCCCTGACCTCGTGCCGGACCACCATCAGGTACGGGACGGCGACCGCCGCGGCGAGACCGGTCGCCGTACCGGCGGCGAAGAGCACGGCGTCGAGCGCGACCGCCGCGCCGAGGCCGATCCAGTCCCGGCCCACCAGCACGGTGGCGGCGCCGACCGCGAGCAGGGCCATGGACAGACAGCCGTAGAAGGGTGCCACCGCCGGGTCCAGGAGGTGCGCCCGCGCCTGGTCGCGGTGGTGGAGCCAGTGCGCGGTCCGGGCCGCGAGCAGCGCGGCCAGCATCAGCAGGGACAGCGCCCACACGGCGGCGCAGGCCGTGCGCAGGCCCGGGACGGCGCCCGGCAGGGCGACGCCCGCGTTGGCGACGATCGCCGTGCCCATGACGGACGCGTACCAGTTCGGGCCGAGGTGGCGGACGGCGGCCAGGGGGCCCGTGCGCGGGCGGGGGCGGCTGTGTGCTGCGGTGACCATGGCCCCACGGTGCGCCCGCCGGATCCGGCGCGGTAGGGATCATGTGCCTATGAGGACATAACCTGGGCTGATGACCTCGCAGCCCCCCGGCCCGCCCGGCGCCCCCGGAGCACCGCTCGCGCACCGGGTGCCGGACCTGGCGGCCCTGGAGCTGCTGCTCGCCGTCGCGCGCCTGGGCAGCCTCGGCCGGGCGGCGCGTGAGCTCGGCATCAGCCAGCCCGCCGCGAGCGGGCGCGTGCGGTCCATGGAGCGGCAGCTCGGCGTGGCCCTCGTGGACCGCTCGCCGCGCGGCTCGCGGCTGACCGAGGCGGGCGCCCTCGTCACCGACTGGGCGCGCCGGATCGTGGAGGCGGCCGAGGCCTTCGACGCGGGGGCGCAGGCGCTGCGCGACCGCCGCGACTCGCGGCTGCGGGTCGCGGCGAGCATGACCATCGCCGAGTACCTGCTGCCGGGCTGGCTGATCGCGCTGCGCGCGCGGCGTCCCGGTACGGCCGTGGCGCTGCTGGCGGGCAACTCCGCGCAGGTCGCCGAGCGGCTGCTCGGCGGGCACGCGGACCTCGGGTTCGTGGAGGGCCTGCGGGTGCCCGCGGGCCTGGACGCGGCGGTGGTCGGGCACGACCGGCTGGTCGTGGTGACCGCGCCCGGGCACGCCTGGGCGCGGCGGCGCGCGCCGGTGGCCGCGGCGGAGCTCGCCGGGACGCCGCTGATCCTGCGCGAGGAGGGCTCCGGTACGCGGCAGGTCCTGGACGCGGCCCTGGGCGGGCTCGCGGCGCCGCTCATGGAGCTGTCGTCCACCACGGCCGTGAAGTCCGCGGCGGTGAGCGGCGCGGGGCCGGCGGTGCTCAGTGAGCTGGCGGTGGGGGAGGAGGTTCTGGCGGGGCGCCTGGTGCGGGTGCCGGTGGTGGGGGTGCGGATGCGCCTGCGGCGCGAGCTGCGGGCCGTGTGGCCTGTGGGGCATGTGCCGGCGGGGCCGGCGCGGGAGCTGCTCGGGCTGACGCGGGGGGCCTAGCGGCCGGCTGTGCTCGGGGGCTTGCCTGGCCTGCGGCCTGCGTTGTCCTCCCTCCTCTCTCCTCCCTCCTTCCTCCTTCCTCCTTCCGTTGTCCTTTGCCTGCGGGGTGTGTGTGGTTGCTCGCGCAGTTCCCCGCGCCCCTACGGGGCGCTTGTCCCCGGGGACGGTGTCACAGGATGGACGCGTTCGCGTGCGTCCTGGACGCCGCCTGTACCAGGGACTCCATCAAGCGGGTGTCCGTGCCCATTTCCGGGTGCCATTGGACGCCCAGGGTCCAGGTGGGGCCGGGGAGTTCGACGGCCTCGATGGTGCCGTCGGCGGCGTGGGCGGACGCGATCAGGTTCCGGCCCAGGACGTCCACCGCCTGGTGGTGGTACGTGGGGACGTCCGTCGCCGCGTCGGGGACCACGGACGCGTACCGCGTGCCGGGCACCGGCGTGACCGGGTGGGTGCCGAAGACGCCGCGCGCCACGGCGTGCCCGTCCAGGTGCTGGATGAGCGTGCCGCCCAGGGCGACGTTCAGGAGCTGCATCCCGCGGCAGATGCCGAGCAGGGGCGTGCCCGTGGCCAGGGCCGCCTCGATCAGGGCGAGTTCCCAGGCGTCCCGCTCCGTGGCGGGCGGGCCCGTACGGGCGTCGCGCGGGGCGCCGTAGCGGGACGGCTCGACGTCGGGGCCTCCCGCGACGACGACGGCGTCGAGGCGGGCGACGACGTCGGTCGCGTACGCGGGGTCGTCCGGCGGCACCATCGCCGCCAGGCCGCCCGCCGCCTGCACCAGACGCGGGTACCCGGCGGGCAGCAGCGCGGCCGGCAGCGTCCAGACGCCCCAGCGCGCCTCGGCCTCCAGATAGGTGCTCACGCCGATCAGCGGTCGGCGGACGGTCCCGTTCACGCTCGTACTCCCCTTGCTGTCGTGCTACTTGCGTTCCAGTTCGGCCTCCGCCGCGGCCAGCGCGGCGAACTCCTCCTCGGGCGCCCGTGCCACCAGGTGCTTGCGGCTGTAGAGGCCGAAGTACGCGATCGCCACCCCGTACACGCCGAGCGCGATGACCGCCGCCGTGACGTCCACCAGGAACGTCGCCACGAGCGCCGCGCACGCGAGGGCCAGCGCCACCGACGACGTCAGGACGCCGCCGGGCGTGCGGTAGGGCCGGGGCAGGGCGGGCTCGCGGCGCCGCAGCACGATGTGGGACAGCGACATCAGGGCGTAGGAGATGGTCGCGCCGAACACCGCGACGTTCAGCATGCGCGCGCCGTCGCCGGTCGCGGCGGCCAGCGAGAAGCCGATCGCCCCCGGCACCAGCAGGCCCAGGTAGGGCGCCTTGCGGCGGCTGGTCAGGGACAGGAAGCGGGGCAGGTACCCCGCCCGGGACAGGGCGAAGAGCTGGCGCGAACCGGCGTAGATGAGGGAGAAGAAGGAGGCCACCAGGCCCGCGAGGCCCGCGTAGTTGATGACGCGGCTCAGGGCCGTCCGCTCGCCGTCCGGCTGGAGGGCGTCCACCAGCGGGTTGCCGGTCGACTGGATGGCGGCCGAGCCGCGCGCGCCCGCCGACGCGAAGAAGGTGAGCAGCGCGAGCCCGACGAGGATGAACATCGACCAGCGGATCGCCCGCGGCAGCGTGCGCGCCGGGTCCTTCGTCTCCTCGGCGGCCAGCGGTACGCCCTCCACGCCCAGGAAGAACCACATGCCGAACGGGAACGCCGCCCAGATGCCGAGGATGCCCAGCGGCAGCCACGAGGTGGCGCCGAAGGCGTCGTGGTCCACCGGGATGTCGTTCAGCTTCGACGCGTCGAAGTCGAGGAACGCGCCCACCGCGAACACCAGCAGCGCCACCACCGCGATGCCCGTGACGACGAAGCTGAACCGCAGGGCCTCGCCGACGCCCCACAGGTGGATGCCGATGAAGACGACGAAGCAGGCCAGGTAGACCGGCCAGCCCGACTCCAGGCCGAAGAGCCCGAGCGACTCCACGTAGTCGCCGATGAAGATGGAGATCGCGGCGGGCGCGAGGACGTACTCGATGAGGATCGCCGTGCCGGTCAGGAAGCCGCCCCAGGGGCCGAGGGCGCGGCGGGCGAAGCCGTAGCCGCCGCCGGCCGTCGGCAGGACGGACGACAGCTCGGCGAGCGAGAACACCATGCAGGTGTACATCACGCCCATCAGGACCATCGCGATGGCCAGGCCGCCGAAGCCGCCCTCCTTCAGGCCCGAGTTCCAGCCCGAGTAGTCGCCGGAGACGACGTAGGCGACGCCGAGGCCGGTGAGGAGCACCCACCCGGCGTTCCCGCGGCGCAGCGCGCGCCGCTCCAGATAGTCGTCGTGGTCGTCCCCTGCGGCGGCGCGTGGCGTGGTGGACTCCTGCGGCATGAGGGAGCTCCCCTGAGGCTGCGGCAATGGATTGGTGCCATACCTTTGCGGGGTGGGCGGGCAGAAAGCAAGACCTGTGACCGTAACGTGCCGGTTAACGGTCCCCTCCCGTGCGGCGCGTCCCGCGGCCCGTGCGGGACGGGTCAGGTCAGGAACCCCCGCAGCAGCGCCGCCGTCCCCGCGCAGTGCTCGCGTGAGATCTCCCGCGCCGCGTCCGCGTCGCCGTCGAGCACGGCCTCCACCAGGGCCGTGTGCTGGCGCTGGGAGTGCTCCAGGTTGCGCACCAGGAGCGGGATGCAGTCGAGCAGGTCGTTCACCGTCGCGCGGACCGCCGCGTACTGCGCGGTGAGCGTCGGCGAGCCGGACAGCTCGGCCAGCGTGAGGTGCAGGAAGGTGTCCCGCCGCCGGTAGTCGGCCAGCGGCGCGTCGTGGGTGTCCGCGAGGGCGGCGCGCAGCCGCCCGGCCCGCTCGCCGTCCAGCCCGTCGGCCGCGCACAGCCCGGCGGCGCCGACCTCCAGGACCTCGCGGAAGCGCAGCGCGTCCTCCACGTCGACGTCCTTGATGCGCCGGCGCAGCTCGTCCTCGCCGGGCGCCTCGGGGCGCGGGCGCACGAACGTGCCGCCGTAGCGCCCCCGCCGCGACTCCACGAGCCCCTGGTCCTGGAGGACCTTCAGGACCTCCCGCAGCGTGACCCTGCTGATGCCGAGCCGGTCGGCCAGCTCCCGCTCCGACGGCAGCCGCTCGCCGCCCGGCACCAGGCCGAGCCGGACGACCTGGAGGATCTGCTCCAGGGCCTCCTCGAAGCCGTTGCCGGCCCGCACCGGCCGCAGCACCGTCGCGAGGCCCCCGTCGGCATCCGCGTGCGACATGTCGTGGCACCCCCTTCCCAAGCAATGGTTCTCGGCAATACCTTATGGCCACTCGGCTGACCCAAGGAGGCTTTTCCCGTGGCAGACCGCACACCCCCGCTCGCCGTCGAGGAGCTGCGTGCCCTCGTGGCGGGCGGAGAGATCGACACTGTCGTCCTGGCCTTCCCCGACATGCAAGGGCGGCTCCAGGGCAAGCGGTTCGCCGCCCCGTTCTTCCTGGACGAGGTCCTGGAGCACGGCACGGAGGGCTGCAACTACCTCCTGGCCGTCGACACGGAGATGAACACGGTCGACGGGTACGCCATGTCCTCCTGGGAGCGCGGCTACGGCGACTTCGCCATGCGCCCCGACCTGACCACCCTGCGCCGCATCCCCTGGCACGAGGGCACGGCCCTGCTCGTCGCCGACCTCGCCTGGAACGACGGCTCACCCGTGGTCGCGGCCCCCCGGCAGATACTGCGCCGCCAGCTCGACCGCCTCGCCGAGCTCGGCCTGACCGCGCACGTCGGCACCGAGCTGGAGTTCATCGTCTTCAAGGACACCTACGAACAGGCCTGGGACGCCGGCTACCGGGGCCTGACCCCGGCCAACCAGTACAACATCGACTACTCCGTCCTCGGCACCGGCCGCGTCGAGCCGCTGCTGCGCCGCATCCGCAACGAGATGGCGGGCGCGGGCCTGACCGTGGAGTCCGCCAAGGGTGAGTGCAACCCCGGCCAGCACGAGATCGTGTTCCGCTACGACGAGGCCCTCGTCACCTGCGACCAGCACGCGCTCTACAAGACCGGCGCCAAGGAGATCGCCGCCCAGGAGGGCGTGTCGATCACCTTCATGGCGAAGTACAACGAGCGCGAGGGCAACTCCTGCCACATCCACCTCTCGCTCCAGGACGCCGACGGCAACAACGCCATGGCCGGTTCGCCGGACGGCCCGGGGGGCTCCCCCCAGCCCGGGCGGGACCGGGAGCCCGGGGGAGGCATGTCGCCCCTCATGCGCCACTTCCTCGCCGGACAGCTCGCCGCGCTGCGCGACTTCAGCCTGCTGTACGCGCCCCACATCAACTCCTACAAGCGCTTCCGGCCCGGCTCCTTCGCCCCCACCGCGGTCGCCTGGGGCCACGACAACCGCACCTGCGCCCTGCGCGTCGTCGGCCACGGCCGCTCGCTGCGCTTCGAGAACCGCCTCCCCGGCGGCGACGTCAACCCGTACCTGGCGGTCGCCGGTCTGGTCGCCGCGGGCCTGTACGGCGTCGAGCAGAAGCTGGAACTGCCCGAGCCGTGCGCCGGCAACGCCTACACCGCCGACTACGCGCACGTCCCGACGACCCTGCGCGAGGCCGCCGAGCTGTGGGAGAACAGCCCCGTCGCCAAGGCCGCGTTCGGCGACGAGGTCGTCGCGCACTACCGCAACATGGCGCGGGTCGAGCTGGACGCCTTCGACTCCGCGGTGACCGACTGGGAGCTGCGCCGCTCCTTCGAACGACTGTGAGGCCCGACGTGCTCGAGGTACTGAACCCCGCGACCGAGGACGTCGTCGCGACCGTCCCCGCCGCCACCGCCGAGGACGTCGACGCGGCCGTCGCGCGGGCCGCGCGGGCCCAGGCCGGGTGGGCCGCCGCCGCCCCCGCCGACCGCGCCCGGCTGCTGCGCCGCTTCGCCGCCGTCGTCGACGGCCACATCGAGGAGCTCGCCCGGCTGGAGGTGCGCGAGGCCGGGCACGTCATCGGCAACGCCCGCTGGGAGGCGGGCAACGCCCGCGACCTGCTCGACTACGCGGCGGGCGGCGTCGAGCGCCTCACCGGCCGCCAGATCCCGGTCCCCGGCGGCCTCGACCTGACGATCCTCGAACCCCTCGGCGTCGTCGGCGTCATCGCGCCCTGGAACTTCCCGATGCCCATCGCCGCCTGGGGCACCGCCCCGGCCCTCGCGGCGGGCAACGCGGTCCTCCTCAAACCCGCCGAGACCACCCCGCTGACCGCCCTGCGCCTGGCCGAGCTGGCCCTGGAGGCGGGCCTGCCCGAGAACCTGTTCCAGGTCCTGCCGGGCGAGGGGGCGGTCGCCGGGAACGCGCTGGTCGAGCACCCCGGCGTCGCCAAGATCGTGTTCACCGGCTCCACCCGCGTCGGCAAGCGGATCATGGCCAGGTGCGCCGACCGCGTGAAGCGCGTGACCCTCGAACTCGGCGGCAAGAGCCCGAACATCGTCTTCGCCGACGCCGACGTGGAGGCCGCCGCCCTCGCCGCCCCCGGCTCGTTCCTCGACAACTCCGGCCAGGACTGCTGCGCCCGCACCCGCATCCTCGTCCAGCGCCCGGTGTACGACCGCTTCCTGGAGGTCCTGGCACCGGCCGTCGAGTCGTACGTCGTCGGCGACCCGGCCGACGAGAAGACCCAGATGGGCCCGCTGATCTCCCGGTCCCAGCTCGAACGGGTGCGGTCGTACGTGCCCGCGGGCGCGGGCATCCGCGGCAGCGCCCCCGAGGGGCCCGGCTTCTGGTTCCCGCCGACCGTCCTCACCGACGCCGACCCCGCCTCCCCGGTCGCCGTCGAGGAGGTCTTCGGCCCGGTCGCCGTCGTGCTGCCCTTCGCGGACGAGGCCGAGGCGATCCGGCTCGCCAACGCCACCGAGTACGGCCTGTCCGGCTCGGTCTGGACCCGCGACGTGGGCCGTGCCCTGCGCGTCTCCCAGGCCGTCAAGGCGGGCAACCTGTCCGTCAACTCGCACTCCAGCGTGCGCTACTGGACCCCCTTCGGCGGCTACGGCCAGTCCGGCCTCGGGCGCGAGCTCGGCCCGGACGCCCTCGCCGCCTTCACCGAGACCAAGAACGTCTTCATCAGCACGGAGGCCTGAGCTCCCCATGACTTCTGAGAACATCTGCCGCCGCCTCGTCGGCCGCACCGCCGTCGTCACCGGCGCGGGCAGCGGCATCGGCCTCGCCACCGCACGCCGCCTGGCCTCCGAGGGTGCGCACGTGGTGTGCGGCGACATCGACGAGAGCGCGGGCAAGAAGGCCGCCGAGGACGTCGGCGGGACGTACGTGAAGGTCGACGTCACCGACGCCGAGCAGGTCGAGGCCCTGTTCAGGACCGCGTACGACACCTACGGCAGCGTCGACGTCGCGTTCAACAACGCGGGCATCTCGCCGCCCGACGACGACTCCATCCTCGACACCGGCCTGGAGGCCTGGAAGCGCGTCCAGGAGGTCAACCTCACCTCCGTCTACCTGTGCTGCAAGGCCGCCATCCCCTACATGCGCCGCCAGGGCAAGGGCTCCATCATCAACACCGCGTCGTTCGTGGCCCGCATGGGCGCCGCGACCTCGCAGATCTCGTACACCGCGTCCAAGGGCGGCGTGCTCGCCATGTCCCGCGAGCTGGGCGTGCAGTTCGCGCGCGAGGGCATCCGCGTCAACGCGCTGTGCCCGGGGCCGGTCAACACCCCGCTGCTCCAAGAGCTGTTCGCCAAGGACCCCGAGCGGGCCGCCCGCCGCCTCGTGCACATCCCCGTGGGCCGCTTCGCGGAGGCCGAGGAGATCGCGGCGGCGGTCGCGTTCCTCGCCAGCGACGACGCCGCGTTCGTGAACGCGACCGACTTCCTCGTCGACGGCGGCATCTCCGGGGCGTACGTCACGCCCCTGTAGGCGCACCGGGAGACCGCCTCCCCGGCACGGCCGGGCGCCACCGGGCGCCCGGCCCTTCTACGGGCTCCCAGAACTGCTGTAGCGTCCACGCACATGCGTAACAGAAACGTTTGTGCGACGCTGGCCGCGGCCGCCGCCCTGGTGGCCGGGTCCGTCGCGCTTCCCGCAGCCGCCGCCACGGCCGCGCCCGCGTCGCACTCCGGCGCCCACTGCCCCCAGCTCTCGAAGAAGCTCACCTGGTACGGCGACAACCGCGCCCGCCTCCAGAAGGTCATCGACGAGCGGGGCACCTGCTCCGACCCGCACCTCGGGCACGGTGGGCACCAGCGCCCGGTCGCCGCCTTCGACTGGGACAACACCGTCGTCAAGAACGACGTCACCGACGCCACCATCAGCTGGGCGCTGCGGCACGACAAGATCCTGCGCCCGAAGAGCTGGAAGTCCTCCAGCAAGTGGATGACGGACGCGGGCCACCGCGCCCTGACCCGCGCCTGCGGCACCACGGTGCCCGTCGGCAAGCCGCTGCCGACCTCCACCGACACCGACTGCGCCGACGAGATCCTCCAGATCCGCGAGGACGGCACCACCATGAGCGGCGCCGCCGCCTTCGCCGGCACCTGGAACCACCGCCGCACCGTCCCGCAGTACGCCTGGGTGCCGCAGCTCTTCGCCGGACACACCGTCAAGCAGGTGGAGGCGTACGCGAAGAAGGCCCGCGCGGAGGCACTCGCCGCGCCGGTCGGCACCACCCGCACCGTCGGCAGCCACACCGTGCCCGGCTACGCCCGCTACTACGCGCAGCAGCGCGACCTGATCCGCACCCTGAAGAAGGCCGGGTTCGACGTCTACATCGTCTCCGCGGGCTCCGAGCCCGTCGCCGAGGTGTGGTCGCGCGGCGTCGGCATCGACCGGAAGCACACCATCGCGATCCGCTCCGTCCTCGACCGCGAGGGCCGCATCACCACCCGGAACCAGGGCTGCGGCGGCGTCGGCGCCAACAAGGGCGACGTCATCCCGTACATCGACGGCAAGCGCTGCTTCGTCAACCAGGAGATCTTCAAGGTCAAGGGGAAGAAGGCCTGGGACGAGCAGCGCTGGGGCAAGCGCATCGCGGTCGGCGGCGGCGACGCCGACACCGACGTGACGTTCGTCGGCGACGCCACCGGCGCGCACCTGGTCCTGAACCGCAACAAGAGCGAGTTCATGTGCCGCGCGTACGACAACGCCGACGGCCGGTGGGTCGTGAACCCCATGTTCATCGAGCCGCTGCCGCAGAAGTCGGGCACCTACCCCTGCTCGACGACCGCGTACAACGCGCCCGACGGCCGCAGGACGCCCGTCCTCCGCCCGGACGGCTCCGTCGTCCCCGACCAGCGGGACAGCGTCCACTGACCGCGTGACCCGGCTGGTTGTACCGGCCGCCGCGCCACGTCCTAGAGTGCCGGGATGAGCATGTCGCCTCCTCCCGGCTGGTACCCGGACCCGTCCCAGACCGCCGCCGAGCGCTGGTGGGACGGGTCCGCGTGGACCGAGCACCGGCGCGCCCCGGCACCCCAGGGTGCGGCGGCGCAGCCGGGCTCCGGGCCCGTCCCGGTGCCGCCCGGGCCGGGTGCCGCGGCGCACGGGCCCGGCTTCTCCACCACGGCGGTCCAGCCGCTGCCCGCGCGGACCGGCGGCCGCCGCGCCAAGGCCGTGGCGCTGGGCGTGGCCGGCGCCGTGCTCGTCGCCTCGATCGTCACCGGCTTCCTGGTCCTCCAGGACGACGACGGCGACCCGACGGCCGGGCCCGCGCCCGCCACCTCCGCGCCGCCCGCGCCGAGCCCCACGACGGCGGCGCCCACCGCGTCACCCTCGCCGACCGAGGACCCCGACACCCTCGTCGACCAGCTCAACGGCATCACGCTGCCCGTCCCCGACGGCTGGGAGAAGGCCGAGCACACCGTCGGCGACGAGACGGCCCTGCAGACCCCCGGCACCTACGACTGCCCCGGCGACCCCGGCCTGTGCCGCCACGGGAAGATCACCTCGCAGACCGCCACCGGCACCGACGAGCGCTCCCCGAAGAAGCTCGCCACCGCCGACATCAAGGACGCCGCCGACGCCGCGTACGACCACGACGCCCTGGACCGCAAGCCGTTCGGCGGGATCACCCGGCACGAGCAGGTGAGGAGCGGCACGGTCGCCGTCGCCGGGCGCGGCGGCTACTACGTGCGCTGGCGGGTGTACACCAAGGACGGCCCGGGCGGCTACGTGCAGTCCCTCGCCTTCCCCTCGAGTACCGGCTCCGAGGCCATGGTCGTCGTCCGCTTCCAGCTCGACGCGGGCGCGGGCGCGCCGCCGCTGTCCGACATCGAGAAGGTCGTCGACGGCATCCGCCCCGTCGGCGACAGCGCCACCGGCGGCGGAGTGGGCAGCAGCGTCGGCCCGACGCCGTAACCCCCCGCCGCGCGCCCCCGCGCCCGTGCGCCCGCGGGCGTCACAGGAAGGTGTGCCCCTCACCCCGGTACGTCGGTACGGTCCCGGTCACCCGCTCGCCCTCGACCAGGTGCAGCGCGGCGAACCGCTCGCACAGCTCACCGGCCTTGGCGTGCCGGAACCACACCTTGTCCCCGACGCGCAGGTCGTCCGCGGCGGGCCCGAGCAGCGGCGTCTGCACCTCGCCCGCGCCCTCCTGCGGGTCGTACCGCAGGCCCCGCGGCAGATACGGCTCCGGCGAGCGGTCGGGCCCCGCGACCCCCGACGCCGGATAGCCGCCGCCGAGCACCGTCACCACGCCGGGCCCCGGCCTGCGGACGACCGGCTGCGCGAAGAGCGCCGCCGGGCGCCCGCTGAACGACGTGTAGTGGTCGAAGAGGCGCGGCACGAACAGGCCCGAACCGGCGGCGATCTCCGTCACCGCGTCCTCGGCGGCCGTGTGCTGCACGCTGCCGGTGCCGCCGCCGTTCACGAACTCCAGGTCGCCCACGGCCTCCCGCACCGCGCGGACCGCCGCCGCGCGCCGGGCCGCCAGCTCCTTGCGCGCGGCGGACTGCATCAGCCGTACCGCCTGCGACCGGGCCGGACGCCCCGCGACGGCGTCCCCCACCCCGGCCACATGCCCCTCGTACGCCATCACGCCCACGAGCCGGAACCCCGGCCGCCGCGCGATCGCCCGGGCCAGCGCCGCCACCTGGACGGGGTCGTGCAGCGGCGAGCGGCGCGCGCCGATCCGCACCCGGCCGCCGAGGAGCTTCAGCGACGTGTCCAACTCCAGGCACACGCGCACCTGTTCGCGCCCGTCGCCGCGCGCCTCCTCGATCAGCCGCAGCTGCGCGGGGTCGTCGACCGTCACCGTCACCGCCGCCGCGAGCTTCGGATCGGCCGCCAGCTCGGCGAAGCCCGCCCGGTCCGCCGACGGGTACGCGAGCAGCACGTCGTCGAAGCCGGAGCGGGCCAGCCACAGCGACTCCGCGAGCGTGAACGACATGACCCCGGCGAACCCGTCCCGCGCCAGCGCCCGTTCGAGCAGCGCCCGGCAGCGCACGGACTTGCTCGCGACCCGGATCGGCTTCCCGCCCGCCCTGCGCACCAGGTCGTCGGCGTTGGCGTCGAACGCCGTCACGTCGACGAGCGCGAGCGGCGCGTCGAGGTGCGCGGTGGCCCGGTCGTAACGGGCCCGGTCCGCGTCCCGGTCCCTGGCGAAGTCAGCGGCTCGGCCTGTCATGCGCGCAGCCTGCCAGACAGCGCTACCGGAGGGTAGGGGGACGTTCCGGACAGATCGTCCCGGGGTGCGGACGGGGTTCCCGCGCGGCTCATGTCAACCCGTAAAGTGACGCCACGCAGGGAGCGCGCGACGAGACCGAACGGGGGGTGCATGAGCACGGAGGCGCGACGGCCCCCCGTCCCACCACGTCCCGGCACGTCACCGCGGGTGCCCGCGCGACACGACGACACCCCGGACGGCCCCGCCGGGACCACCGCGGCCTTGGATCCGGCCCTGTTCCCGGCCCCGTCGGAACTGCCCCCTCCGCCCGCGAGCGCACGCTTCCCCGACGCACGGCCTCCCGTGGGCCGCGAGCAGCTCTCCGCGAACTCCTCGCGGGGCACGGGCCTTCCGGACACCGGCCCGGTCCCGCCCCCGGCCCCGGTCCCGCCCCCGGCCGCGGGCCTGCCGCCGGCGCCGCCCCGGCCCCTGGCTGCGAGCCCGGCTCCGGTTCCGCCTCCGGCCACCGGCCCGGCCGCGGAGGCGTACGAGGCCGCCGTCGTCGCCGACCTGTTGGCCCCCTTCGACCGCCTCGACCCCACGCGTACGCGGCGCGAGCCCGCGTCGGACGCCGCCCGTTCCGGGGCGGCGGTCCTTGAGGACGCTCGTGGCTCGGAGGCTGTGGAGGCCCCGGCAGTTCCGGGGGTTCCGGTGGCCTCAGGGGTTGCGGAGGCTCGGCGAGTTACGGAGGCCTCGGTGGCCTCGGGGGTGACGCAGGCCCCGCGGGCTACGGAGGCCCCGGGCACCCCGGAGGCCCCGGAGGCCCCGGAGGCCCCGGAGGCCCCGGAGGCCCCGAAAGCTGCGAAGGCCGCGGACGTCACGGAGGTCGCAAAGGCCACGCAAGTCGCAGAAGCCCCGGAGGCCCCGAATGCCTCGGAAGCCTCCAACGCCCCGGTGGCGACGAGCACCCCTGTAGTCCCGCACGCCCCGGTGGTGACGAAGGCCCCTGTAGCCCCGCACGTCCCAGAGGCCCCAGGCGCCCCGCCGCCACCCCCCGCCTCCGCACGCCTGCCAGACGTGCCCCCCGCCCCAGCCGTCCCGCCAGTCTCAGCAGCACCCCCGGTACTCCCGTCGGACTCAGCAGCCCCAGCAGCCCCGCCCCCGCGCCCCTCCGCACCCCCGCGCCCCACCCGTACCCCGGACGCGGACGTGGACGCGGCCCCGCGGCAGGCGCCACGGGCACGCGCGGCGGCCACGCCGGCCGCGCGCAGGCCCGTGGGGGCCGTCGACCTGACCCCGCGCGGCGACGCGCACCGCCCCTTCGTGTTCCTGGCCCGGCCCGCGCTGTACGACGACACCACCACCCGGCTGCGCCCCGTCGGCGCCTGGCTGCGGCCCCGCCTGGCCGCCGCCGCGGCCTGCGCCGTGCTGGGGCTCGGGCTCATCGGCGGCGCCGCGACGGGCAGTTGGCTGACCGGCGGGCCGGACGGCGCGCAGAGCGCCCGCGGCACCTACGCCGCCGCCGGGAAGCTCTGGCACAGCCTTCCCGTCGACACGCTCTTCCCGCCCACCCTCAAGGGCGAGGGCGCGGGCCCCGGCGGCGCCGACCGGACCTGGAACCGCGTCGCCGTCGCCCCCGACAGCGGCTGCGCCCGCGCCTTCGACCCGCTGCTGCGCAAGGCCCTCGCCCCCGTCGGCTGCCAGCGGCTGCTGCGCGCCACCTACACCGACGCCACGAAGAGCCACCTCACCACCGTGGGCCTGCTGTTCACCCGGGCCGACGCCGAGGCCATGCGCGCGCTGCGCACCCGGTTCACCGAGGAGGGCCTGGACCGGCGCACCGACCTGATGCCCCGTACGTACGCCGCCCCCGGCACCCCCGCCGCGGGCTTCGGCGACGCGCAGCGCGCCACCTGGACCCTGTCGGTCCTGCCCGACGCGCCGGTCGTCGCGTACGCCGTCTCCGGGTTCGCCGACGGCCGCCCCGTCACCGAGCCCGAACCCGCCGCCGACGCCATGCGGACCGGCGCGACCTCCGCCCCCGCCCAGGCGGGCCTCGGCAACGACGCCAAGGGCATCGCCGACCGCGTCGAACGCGGTCTGCGCAAGACCGCCGCCGCGGGCCCGGAGGCGGTCCGTTGAGCCCCGCACGCCGGACCGGCCGCCCGGCCCCGCCGCACGGGCCGCGCCCCCTGCGCCCGCCGGTGGCGAAACGCTTCCGTGCCCCGGTCCTCGCCGCGGCCCTCGCCCTCGGCGGGACACTGCTGCCCGCGGCACCGGCCCACGCCGACGACGGCATCCGCTCCCAGCAGTGGGCCCTGGACGCCATGGGCGCCGAGCGGGCCTGGCGCACCACCAAGGGCGAGGGCGTCACCGTCGCCGTCCTGGACACCGGCGTCGACGACAGCCACCCCGACCTGAAGGGCAGCGTCCTGCCCGGCAAGGACATGGTGGGCTTCGGCGCCGGCCGGGGCGACCGGACCTGGGCCCGGCACGGCACCGCCATGGCCGGCATCGTCGCCGGGCACGGCCACGGCAGGGACCGGGGCGACGGCGTGCTCGGCATCGCCCCCGGGGCGAAGATCCTGCCCGTCCGCGTGATCCTGGAGGACGGCGACCCGGCCCGCGGCAAGGCCCGCCAGACCCGCGGCAACGCCCTCGCCGCGGGCATCCGCTGGGCCGCCGACCACGGCGCCGACGTCATCAACCTCTCCCTGGGCGACGACTCCAAGTCCGCGCACCCCGAACCCGCCGAGGACGCCGCCGTCCAGTACGCCCTCCAGAAGGGCGCCGTCGTCGTCGCCTCGGCGGGCAACGGCGGCGAGCGCGGCGACCACATCTCCTACCCCGCCGCCTACCCGGGCGTGATCGTCGCGACGGCCGTCGACGAGAACGGCGCCCGGGCCACCTTCTCCACCCGCCGCTGGTACGCCACCGTCGGCGCGCCCGGCGACGACATCGTCATCGCCGACCCCGACCGCAAGTACTACGAGGGCTGGGGCACCAGCGCCGCCTCCGCCTTCGTCTCCGGCGCCGTCGCCCTGATCCGCGCCGCCCACCCCGGCCTCGCCCCGGCACAGATCAAACGGCTCCTCCAGGACACCGCCCGCGACGCCCCCGTGGGCGGCCGCGACGACTCCCGCGGCTTCGGCCTCATCGACCCCGTCGCCGCGCTGCGCCGCGCCGCCGAGCTGAAGCCGGACGCGCCGAGGACGACCTCGTACGGCAAGCCGTACGCCGAGAAGTACTTCGGCCCGGGCCCCGACCGGCGGCCGGGCGACGCCCCCTCCTCCGGCTGGCTCGGCCCGGTGGCCGGAGCCCTGGGCGCCGCCCTGCTGGCCGCCGGCGCGTACCTCTGGCGCGGCCGCCCGCTCCGCCGGCGGCGGTGACCCCGCCGCCGCACCCCGGGCGGCGGAGGGGAGGGCGGGCGGCATCGGCCGCACGGCGGCGGGCTACTGTCGAGGACGTGCAGACCAAGAACATCCCGGACCCCGGTTTCTCCGACGACGACGGCTCCGCCGACCCCGAGCTGAGCGCGGCGCTGGCGGCCTGGTCCCAGGACCGGACCGCCCACGGGCCGGTCCTCAAGGCGCTGGCCGGCGCCCGGCTCCTCGTCCCCGTGGTCGCCGTCCTCGGCGAGGTGGAAGAGGACGAGAACGGGCTCCGCAGGGAGAAGACCAGCGACATGGCGGTGCCGACCCTCAAGGCGGGCCACCGCACGGCCCTGCCCGCGTTCACCTCCACCGAGGCGCTCGCCCTGTGGGACCCGGCCGCCCGCCCCGTCGCCGTACCGCTGCACCAGGCCCTCCAGGCGGCCGCCCACGAGAAGGCCGACACGATCGTCCTCGACCTCGCCGGGCCCGTGCCGTACGAGCTGAACCGCCCCGCGCTCCTCGCCCTCGCCGAGGGGCGGCACAGCACCGACGCCCTCACCGACCCGGCCGTGCGTGCCGCCGTCCACGCCGCCGTCGCCGCCGAGCCCGCCGTGGCGCGCGCCCACCTCGGCCCCGGCTCGGCCGACGGCACCCTCGCCCTGGTCCTCGACCCCGGCGCCGCCCCGGCCGAGACCGTCCAGCGCGTGGCCAAGGCCCTGGCCGCCGACGACACACTGAGGGCCCGCCTGGTGCGCGGCCTCGACCTGGCCCTGCTGCCGGCCGAGGCGACGCCCCCGGGCGAGCCCTTCTACGTACGTCCCTGACGCCCGCGTGCGTACTCCTGCGTCCTGACGTGCTGGGGTGTGCCGTCCTGACGTGTCCGGGTGTGCCCGTTCGTTCCCCGCGCGGCGCGACGTCGCCCCCCCCCCCCCCCCCGCAGCGGGGGGGGGGCCCCAGGTCGGGGGAGCGCCCCCGCGGGGCGGGCCCCCCCACCCCCCCCCCCCCCGA
>NZ_JASCXL010000133.1:0-25732 GCF_030010595.1 Streptomyces sp. CC224B
CTTGGGGTTGGTGATGATCGGCGTGATCAGGTGCGGGATGCCCTCGTACGCGGTGAGCTCGACGCGCTTGGGGTCGATCAGCACCATGCGGACCTCGTCGGGGGTGGCCCGCTGCACGACCGACGTGATCAGGCAGTTGATGCACGAGGACTTGCCGGAGCCGGTGGCGCCGGCGACGAGGAGGTGCGGCATCGTCGCGAGGTTGGCCATCACGTAGCCGCCCTGCACGTCCTTGCCGAGCGCGACCAGCAGCGGGTGGTCGTTCTCTGCGGCGTCGGCGAGCCGCAGCACGTCGCCGACCTTGACCATCTCGCGGTCGGTGTTCGGGATCTCGATGCCGACGGCGGACTTGCCGGGGATCGGCGAGATGATCCGCACGTCCGGGGACGCGACCGCGTACGCGATGTTCTTCGCGAGCGCGGTGATCTTCTCGACCTTCACGGCGGGGCCCAGCTCGACCTCGTAGCGCGTGACCGTCGGCCCGCGGGTGAAGCCGGCCACGGTGGCGTCGACCCTGAACTGGGCGAAGACGCCGGCCAGCGCGGCCACCACCGCGTCGTTGGCCTCACTGCGCTCCTTGGCGGGGGCGCCGCGCTCGAGCAGGTCCAGTGAGGGCAGCTGGTAGGTGATGCCGCCGGACAGCCGCGAGTGCTGCGCGCGTGAGGGTGCCTCACGTGGTGCCTCGGCGGCGGGCCCGGTCGATTCCACGGGGGCCTGCTCGTTGTCCGCGCTGCGCGTCGCCTCCTGCGGGCCCCACACGTACAGGCCCTTGCGGGGACGGTGCATGAGCGCGTCGCGGACGTCGTGGGTGAGCCACGTCTGGACGGTGGCCCGGTCGTATCCACCGCCGCCGTACTCGCTGCTGAGACGGGCGAAGATCTCCTGGGTGGAGCAGCCCGGGTCACCGGACTCCTTGATGACGCGTCGTACGAAGGCGCGGCGCGGGTCGATGCTCTTGTCCTCGGTGGGGTCGACCGGCTGGGGGGCCGGGCGTGCGGCCGCGGGCCGGGCCGGTGCGGCGGAGCCTGTCGGCCGGGGCGGGTCCGACGGCGCGGCGGTCTTCCGCGCGCGGTCGAAGGGGACGACGGTGCCGCCCGACGGCGTGGTCCCGGGCCCGGGTGTGGGCCGCGCCGACGCGTTGGGGGCGGCCGGGGCGGGGTAGCGCCCGTCGGTGACGCCGATGCTGCTGAGGATCTTCGAGGGGGGCAGCCCCAGACGCGCAGCCGTCCTGCCGACGCCGTACGGCACCCGGGTGGGCTGCGGGGTGTGCCGGTCCTGGGGCGCCGGTGCGCGCGGCGGCGTCGGCGGCTGCGGCGCAGTCCCGGTCAGCACGGAGGCGCCGCCGTCCTCGTCGTCCTCTCCCAGCAGGTGGCGGATCCGCTCGAAGCTCCAGCGGGTGTCGTACTGGTCGCCGATCGCGGCGCGGATGTCGGCGATCGCCCGGTCGTCCAGCGCGGGGCGGATCCAGGTGTGCTGTTCGGCGAGGCGGGCGATGTTCTCCGGGTCGCTGTCGTTGACGTACTTGCCCTTGGCCGGCATCGGGCGCTTCACGCCGGAGCCCTTGAGCTTGGCGTACAGCGAGCCGTCGAACTCGAGCTTGGACAGGTCCATGGCGCGGTAGTCGTCGGGGAAGACGTAGCGGGTCTCGTTGCGCTCGCCCATGCGCATCCCGATCCGGGAGTCGTACTGGCTCTTGTTCTCGCCGCCGCCCATGTTGGGGCCGGTGCCGCGCTGCACGGCGTCGATCTCGTCGAAGGCCGCCTTGCGGCCCTTCTTCTTGATGCGGCGCTTCCACTGCGCCGCCTCGGGGGCCTGTTCGAACAGGTCGACGACCTCGTCGCTGATGAGGATGATCGCCGGTTCCTTCTCCGAGGGCACGTGCTTGCCGTTGACGCGGGCGGTGCGGCCGTCGATGACGGCCATCCCGGCCTGCAGCTGCAGCAGCGCCTCCTCGGGGCCGGTGGCCACCCAGTCGATGACGGGCCGGTTGCAGCCCGGACGCTTCTCCAGGAACGGCCGCAGCCAGGGCCTGGCCGTCGCGCCGCCGCCCATGTCCGTCATCCAGATCACGGCATCCGCGCAGCGGGTCAGGTACGACAGGATGACGTGGAGCAGGACGCTCTTGCCCGAGCCGCGCATGCCGGCGATGAGGACCGCGTTCTGCCGCATCAGCAGCATGACCAGCTCGCCGTCCTCGTAGACGGCGATCGGGAACGGGTCGTTGATGCTGATCGGGCTGTGCTCGTCCTCGAGCGGGAACGACTCGGCGAGCACGTCGCGGGTGGTGACGTGCATCCACACCTGCCCGGCCGCGCCGCGGATCTCCTCGAAGCGCACCGATCCGGCGCGCACGTCGCCCTTGGCGACCTCGATCGCGCGGACCTCGCCCTCCAGGCGGGCGGGGGTCACCGAGCCGTTGGAGGCGGTCAGGTCCAGGCGGACGCTGTAGCCGGAGGCGCGGTCGATGCGCTCGCCGGTCTCCCGCACGCCCTTGAGGTTGCGGCGCAGGAAGACGCCCTCCCACTCCGTCATCGCGCGCTCGCCCGCCGGGGCCGCGTACCGGTCCTCGTGCTCGGCGGCGATCTCCTGGCGGCGGGAGTAGCGGTACCAGGGGTACAGCAGGGTGTAGATGGCGGTGGCGCCGACGTAGCTGGCGGCGCTGCTCAGGCTGAAGGGCGTGGTGGTCGCGGCGTAGGTGAGCCACGAGGTCGCCATGCCGACGGCCGTGGTCAGGTACAGGCCCTGCCAGCGGTTCATGCCGGGCAGGCCGCGGGAGCGTTCGGTCTCGCCCTTGGCCCAGGCGCCGAGCGCGGTCGCGCCGGTGGCGGCCAGGGCGATCCCGCCCAGGGCGAGCGAGGCGTGGGTGCCCAGCGGCAGGCCCATCAGCTCGAGCGTGCTGCTGTGGGTGATGGCGTCGAACTGGTTGGTGAAGCAGGCGGCGGCCCCGACCCACAGGCTGCTGACCGGGACGGTGGTGGCCTGTCCGAGCTTGTAGGCGTTGTGGGGCGGGACGCTGCTGCGGGAGGTGGTAGCCATAGGGGCCGGGTCCTTCCGAAGTGGTCGGGCGGGGCAGGGGGCCAGGGGCGTCAGGGCTGGTAGTTCCAGAACTCGGCCTCGTTCGGGCGCGGGTTCTCGTGGCGCTCGATGTCCTCGGCCTGCTCGATGCGCCAGGCGTCGATGACGCTCTGGACCATGTCGGTCATGCCGGCGCAGGCGGAGCCGAACTCCAGGAGCATGTCGATGACCCCCTGCTTCACGCCGTACTGGTCCTGCAGGCGCTCGGCCATGCGCATCAAGGACTCGGCCATGTTCTCGAACATGGGGGCGAAGTCGTTGAGGTGCTGAGTGGCCTCTTCGACAGAGCCGGGCTCGTACTGGCCGGTGACGAGGTCGAAGGCTTCGGCGACTGCTTCGATCGGGGTGGCACCCACGGTGGTGGCTCCTGTCGTGGTGGGGCGGGAGGGGACGTGGATCGGGACAGGCGCCCCGGGCTTGACCTTCACGGCCTTGGTCAGGCTGACCTTGCGGGCCACGGCGGCGATGACACCGGCGGGGCTGGCCAGGCCGGTGGCGGCGTAGTGCCGCAGCAGCCAGGCGGAGACCTTCTTGCGGCGCATGACCCACTGGCCGGTGCGCAGGGCCTTCGCCAGGCCCCAGGCCATGCCACGGGCGATGCGCGGCATGAAGTTGGGGCCGCTGGCGGAGTTGGCGATGCGCAGCATGTGCCGGTGGGCCCAGCCCAGGCGCTTGCCGACGGCCATGACGCCCCGGGCGAGCAGTGGGGAGCAGAAGGCGTTGGTCGCCCGTGCGGCCCGGCGGGTGCCGTACCACAGCCGCTTACCGCCCCGTTTCATCGCGCGGACCTTGCGGCTGGTCGCGGCGCGCTTCAACCGCCGGTGCATCTTCTTCGCACCCTTGGTGTACGACTTCTTCTTCGCCGCCTTGGCAGCCGGGCCCTTCCGCTTACCGGTGACGGCTGCCTTCCACTTCTTCAGGACACCGTGACGCCGGGCCTTCGCCGGAGACTTCGCCACCCCCTTCTTCTTCGCCGCGGCGGACGCCTTCTTCGACGCCTTCGTCGACGGGGTGGTCAGCTTCTTCTTCGGCGTGGCTCCGAGCTTGCGGCCGACCCTCTTCGCCGCGCGGGCCGCCGCGGCGGCCGCGCGACCGGTCTTCTTCACCGTGGGCGTGGGCGCCGCGGGCTTCTTCTTCAGCGCCGCCGGCTTGTTCGCAGTCGAGCCCTTGGAGGCGGCGCCGCCCGCCGAGCCGGTGGAACCGCCACCGCGGCCACTCAGCTTGGACAGGCCCCGGTTGAGGAGGCCGGGCTTCACCGGCGCGCCGGTGCTGCGGGGCCTCGACCCGCCCGGAGCCCCCGATCGGTTGGACGAACTGCTCGGCTTGGAGGTACCGCCGCTGCGCCCGGCGGTCGGCTTCGTGGTCGAACCCAGCCCCCCGCCGCGCCCGGCGGCCTTGCCGCCCGGCCCGGCACCGCGGCCGCTGGTGACGTGACGACCGGCGGCCCCCTTGCCCGCTCCCCCGGTGGCGGACTTCGCTGCCTGAGCGTTGCGCTTGGCCGCGCGGGCACCTGCACTCGGGCTTGCCCCACCACCGGCGCGGGCGGCGGTCTTCTGCCCGGCGGCTCCCGTGCCCCCGCGGCCCAGCAGCCCGCGGCCGCTCTTGCCGCCGGTGGCTCCGGTGCCGCGGCTGCCCAGGAGACGGCCGCCGGCCCGGGCGGAGGGGTTGGCCCGCGCGGTGCGGGCGGCACCGCTGCCCTTGGTGGCGGCACGGCGGTCACGTGCCCGGCGCCACAGGGCTGCCACGCCCAGGGCGGTGCTGACGACCGCGGCGATCGCCAGCCCGATCCACATCCACTGGCCGTACAGGTGGGCGAGGTAGCTCACCGCGATCATCGCGATGGGCGGGACGGCAGTGATGGCCAGGGTGGCCAGGCCGCTGAGCGGCTCGGAGTCGACCTCGGCGGCGGGCTTGGCTGCAGCGCGGGGGGCAGGCGCCGCGGGCGCCACGGGCGCCGGGGGTGGAGCGAGGGTGGCGGTGCCGATGCCCGGAGCCCCAGGCGCAGCCGCCGCCGGAGGCTGCGAGTTGAAGTCGAAAGCGGTGCTCACGGGGAGGTTTCCTCTCCGGTCCGGGATAGTCACGGTCAGTAGCCGGTCGGGGGTTCGTAGTTGTTGTCGTTGTTGTTGTCGCCCTGTTGTGCCCAGCTCAGAGGCTGTTTCTGCGGGCGAGTGAGGGCAGTTGGGCGTGTGCGGCGTGAGCGACAACAACCGACAACGTCACTGGCTGTTACGGACTCCTTCCTGTTCCTGCGGGCCGGGGGCGGTGTCGAGACAGATGTGGCAGCGGATCTCGCGGGCCGGGTTGAGGCTCTCGATGTGGGCGAGGGCTTCGCGGAGGTCCTCGGCGGCCTGCGCCGTCGTGTGGGACTCCCACTCCAGGGCGGTCGGTTCGGGCTGATTCATTGAGGCTTGTCCTGACTGCTGAGCTGGGCGAGCTGGGTCCAGTTCGCGGTGACGGTGAGGTTGAACGGCTCGTCCTTGGCCCACTGCTGCTGGTCGATGTCGCCGGGGAACTGGCCTCGGATCTCGCTCTCGATGCGGTTGGTGACGGCCTTCAGGACGTCCAGGGCGCTGCGGGAGGTGTCGGCGGTGTAGGTGGTGACGGTGCCGTTGTCCGTGTCGGTGGTCGTGACGGCCACGGTGGTGCTCCTCTGTTTCCTCGTGGTGGGCGGGTGTCTTTGCTGGTCAGGGGCCGAAGAGCACACGGGCCAGTCCCCGTCGGCGGGGGCGGCCCCGGGCGGGCAGCGCCACCCGCGCCTCGGTCCCGCAGCGGTGGATGGTGGGCCGCAGGTCTGACGGGAGGGCGTGGTGCGGGGAGAAGAGGCACTCGTCGACGTACAGCGGGCCCTCACGGTCGAGGTCGGCCAGGTCGTAGTGGATCGTCGTGCGCAGTGTTCGCTGCATCGCCCTGACCTGGGCTTCCTCGTCGCCGGGATGGCGGAGCATCTGCGTGGACCGGATCTTCGTCAGGCAGGCCTCGATGATGCCGAGGGATTCCCGGACGGTGTTGGCGCCGAAGGTGAGCGTCGGGTGCTGCAGGGACGCGTCGAGGTCGAAGAAGATCTTCATGCGCAGCGGGCGGGTGTCCAGGGCCTCGCGGCGGGCCTGCCGGTCGCCGGGGTACCGGCGGAGCATCTCTGCGCGGATCTCGCCGCGCGCGCCGTACAGGATGTCCCTGCTCTGCGTGCCGGTGTGGGCGCACAGCTTGGTGTACGTCACGGCTGCCACCTCCTTGGTGTCGTCGGGTCAGTTGCCGGTTTCGGTGTCCTGGCGGCGGGCGCGCCGGTTCAGCTCGCCCGCGTACTGCCGGCGGGCTTCCGCGAGTCGGCGGGCGGCCGTCGCCTTGGGGCGGTTCAGGACCTGCATGGCGCGGTTCAGGTCGACGCGGTTCCAGCCGTCGGTGTCGAGGAGTCGGTAGAGGATTCCGGCCTCGAACCGGGCCTTGGCCTGGCGAGGCCGGGGGTCGGAACTCTGCGCATCGGAACCGAGGTTCGCGGCGGCGTACGCGGCGATGACGCGCAGCGCGCAGGTTCCGCACAGGGGCAGTGGTTTGCGAACCTGGGGGGTTCCGGTGCAGGTTCCGACAGAGCAGTTCATGGTTCGGAGTTCTCCTCGGGCGGGTTCCGATGGTTCGGCTGGGTCAGGCGGCGTTGCGCTTGCGCCAGGCGGTGCGGGCGTCACGGAGGCGGTGGTAAGCGGTGGTCTTGCTCATGGCCGTGCGCTCGATGACCAGGCCGAGCTTCACCGCGTCGTAGCCGAGTTCGTCGATGAGTTTCAGCACCTGCTGGACCTGGTTCTCCTTGGTGGCGGCACGGGCGGTGAGGTTCTCGGGTTCGCGGTTCCGCCGCTTAGGCTTCGGCGCCTTCGACGCAGCAGGTTCGGGAACCTCGGGTTCGCTGGAGCCGGGTTCCGGGTTCGCGGCGGGTTCGGGAGTCTGAGCTTCGCCAGCAGGTTCCGGAACCTCGGAAGCGGCCGGTTCGGGAACCTCGTTCGTAAACGGAACCTCGGCGGAGGTGTCGGTCTTCTGCTCGGCGAGGGTCTCGGAGACCGGGATGCCGAGCCGGGCGAGGATCAGCGGGCGCAGTTGTTCCTGGGTGGCCTTGCGGCGCCACGTCCACCGGCCGTACTGCTGCTTGAGCGAGTTGCGGTAGACGATGCGCTCGCGTTCCTGCTTCAGGGCCTCGTCGAGGCTGCGGATCTGCCAGATCCTCATGCGGCGTACCAGGGCGGCGGTCGAGGGCAGGGCGAGCAGCCAGCGGTCCAGGCCGGCGGACTCGATGTGCTTGCCGCTGCTGAGCGCGGCGACGTGGGCGACGGCGTGCCGTCCGCCTTCGGTGGCCAGGACGAACAGCAGTGGCATCACGGTGTGGAGGCCGACCGCCACCGGATCGCCCCAGGACGCCGAGGCATTGAACCAGACTGTGAAGCCCGTCAGACCCCAGGCGGCGTGCCGCAGCAGCGGGAACGGCATCCGCCTCCAGGTGAGCAGGAGGTCAAAGGCGATCAAGACCACGATGCCCGCGTCCACGCCGACCGGCAGCCACTTCGAGAAGCTCCCGAAGCCCTTCTCCACGGCCAGTTCGCGCACGGCCGTGTAGGAGCCGGTGAAGCCGATCGCGCCGATCCCGGCCGCGCCCGCGATGATGACGGCGATCAGCACCCGGTGGATCCAGGTGACTTGCTCCTCACCGTTCTTGCGGCGCTCCAGGCGCTCCTGGCGGCGGGCCTCCTTGTCGTCCCGCTTGAGCTTCTTGGCCTTCAGCTTGATGACCGTGGGGTCCAGGGCGTCCGCCATCTTCTGCTCTGCCGCCGCAGCAAGCTGCCTGGCTTCCTCCTCCTTCCGGTCGGCGGTGGCCCGTACGGCCGCCGCTGCCTTGAGGTCCTTCTGGATCTGCTCGCCGATGAGCTCGGCGTTGTCGGTGGCCGCCTTGAGGCACTGCGCGGCGGCCTCTCCGGCCTGCTGCCGCTCCCGGATGGCGGCCTGCCGCTCGGATTCCGCTTCCGTCTGTGCCAGGGCGCGGATGCGTTCCGCTTCGTCCTGCGCGGAGGCCCGCAGCGCGGCGGCCGCGGCCTGAGCGCGCTCCCGGATCGCCTCCGCGGCCGCCTGGGCCTCGGTGCGGATCCGGTCGGCGTCCTCGCGGGAGCGGCGGGCCTCGTTCTGGGCCCGCTCAACGTCGTCGGCGGCCAGCGAGCGCGCCCGGTCGGCCTCGGCGACCGCGTCCGTACGCAGCTGCTCGGCATCCGTACGGCCCGCGGCCAGGGCCCGCTGCGCGTCGCCGAGGATGTCCTTGGCGCGGGCGCGGGCCTGGTTCAGGATCCGCTCGCCCTCGCGGGTGGCGGCGTCCCGGATCGAGACGGCCTCGGCCTCGGCGGCGGCCCGGACGGCGTCCGCGTCGCGTTCGGCCTGGGCCAGGCGCTGGGCGGCGCTGTGCTCCGCGGCCGCCCGGGTCTGCGCCGCCGCGTCGTCGGCGTCGGTGCGGATCCGCTCGGCCTGGGCCCGGGCGTCCTCGAGCGCGGACGCGGCCTGCCGGTCGGCCCGGGCCAGCCGCTCGGCGGCGGCGCTCTGTGCCTCGGCGGCGGCGGTGGCGCGCAGTTGCTCGGCGTCGGCGGCGCCCTGGTCCTGGATCGTCTGGGCCGTGCGGTGGGCGTCGGCCAAGACGGTGGCGGCCTGCTCGTCGGCGCGCGCCCGCAGTGCGTCGGCCGTGGCCTGGGCCTCGGCGAGGAGCTCGTCGACGGTGGACTCTGCCTCGGTGAGGGCTTCGGCGCGGGTCGTCTCCGCCAGGCGCTCGGCGTCAGCGAGCAGGGTCTCGGCCTCGGCGCGGGCCTTGTCCAGCAGCTCCTCGCCGGTGGGGGCGGTCTTGGCGGCAGCCGCTTTCCCCGTGGCGGCGGTGCCGCTGCGGGCCTTGGCGTTGCGGCTCTTGGAGGCCATGACGTGCGGATCCCTTCGGAAGGCGCTGGTGCGGAACGGGGTCGGGTGGCTGGTCAGGTCGGCGGGGCGGTCAGATGGTGGTCAGGACGAGACCGGTCAGGCTGAGGACCAGGAGCGTGGCCGGCAGGGCGATGCCGAAGAGGAACAGTGCGGCGGTCCTCGGGTCCTGCCCGGCGGTGTGCTGCCAGCGGATCAGCGGGGCGAGGATGCGGCGGCGCAGCCAGGCACCGGTTCGGGACCAGGCCGTGCGCGCGCGGGCGGCCGCGGGCTTCGCCGACTGGTCGGCGGGGCCGGCGGCCAGGCGGGCGGCCGTGTCGCGGAGGGTCTGGCGCCAGTCGCCGGTCCATACGCTGGTGCCGAGGTCGGAGCCGACGATCTGGGCGAGGTGGAGGCGGGCGTCGTCGTCGCTGACGGGCTGGTAGGGCTCGGGGATGGTCATGGGGGTCACCTGGGTTTCCGGGTCGGAGAGTTGCTCGTGCCGGGGGAGGCTGTGGCCGTGCGTTCAGGCGGGGCGGGCCAGGCGGCTGACCTTGGCGACGTGCTCTTCCTGCGCCTCGATGGCGGCCTGCGCGCGGCCCGCGGTGGTGGTGCGGTCGTACCGCCCGCGGTAGTCCTTGCCGTAGGCGTCGTCGGACGTGATGTGCCACTCCTTGGCCTGCGGGTATCCGGCGGCCACCAGGGCTTCGTCGTAGCCGAGCATCTCCTCGTGGAAGTGCCGGGCGTGGACTTCGGCGATCTGCTGGGCGCGCTCGTCGAAGGCGATGGCGGCAGCCAGGTAGGCGTTCTGGGCGTCGACGAGGCGGGAGACGGCGGCGGGCCACTCCTGCGCGGCCTTGGGGTCGCGGAGGTAGGCGAAGGCGGCCTCGGCGGCCTGCTGGGCCCGGCAGTGGGCCTTCCACCGCTCGTCGGTGTCCTTGACCACGGCCTTCAGCTCCGCGACGTGGACGGCGTTGCGCCACTGCACGCGGGCCTCGCGGTAGACCTGCTCCAGGAAGTAGCGGGCCTTTTCCCGCAGGTCGTATTCCTCCTCGCTGGCCTCCGGGCGCCCGGCCTCCACGTCGACGTGCCGGAAGGTGAGCTTCGGGTCCTTCCAGGCGTGCGCCGGCTCCTCGGGGCAGGCTTCACGCCCGGTGAAGGGCTTGAAGGTGTAGCTGTTGCCATAGCCGGACGGATGGGGCTCCGTCTTCTGCAGGTGGGCGGGGAGGTAGGGGGCCAGCCGCACGTTGAAGATGTCGCGCAGTTCGTCGGCGGTGACCTTGAACGTTGTACCCAGCATGTGCTCGCTCCTTCAGGCGTGAACGGGGTCGGAGGCGCGGCCGTGTGCGGCACGGGTTCGGCGGCCGGTACACCGGCGGCCGCGCGGTGGCGCTGAGCGGGAGGGCGGAGCCCGGGGCCCGGGTGCGGCGCGGGCTCCGCCGCAGGACGGTCAGGGACGGGGCTCGGGCTCCGGGCCCGCGTCCGCGCCGCGGAAGACGAGGCTGAAGAAGACCCGGAAGACGAGGACGACACCGCCGAAGTAGCTGAGGTGTGCGGCCGCGGCACCGAAGCCGTGGAGGAAGTAGTCGACGAGGGAGAGCACGCCGACCAGCAGGGCCAGGACGGTGACGACCGTGGAGCGGCTCGGGCCCTCGTAGGTGTCGTCGTCGCCCATGACCGGCTTGGAGGTCGTGTCCCTCGCAGGCGCGGGGACCGTGGCGGTGGCCATCACAGCCACCGCCCCAGGCCCAGCACCCGGGCGAGCCGGGTCAGGCGGCTGGCCCGGCGCTGCGGCGGCTGTGCAGCGGCCTCGGCCAGCCCCTCCTGGATGCGGTGCACGAGCTGGTTGACGATGTCCTCGCCCTCGCCCTGGACGTGCACCTCGCTGTACAGCGCGCCGAGTTCGGCGGCCTCCGGGTGGCGGCCCATCAGCGGGTGTCGGCTGTAGCCCTCCACGAGGATCGCGATCTCGGCGGTGGCGTTGACCGTGCCGTCGCCCAGGCCTCCGAGCGAGGCGACCAGCCGGGCCAGATCGGCCCGGTCGGCCGGGTCGTACGAGCCGAGGTGGGCGATGGCGTCCAGGAGCGGGCGGACGGCGGGGTGGACCTCGGGAGCGTAGGCACGAGCGGCACGCTGCGCGCCGGTCTTCGTCGTCCTCACGACTGCGCCTCCGCGTTCTGCTTGCGGGCGGTGCGGCGGCGGGCCGAGCGGCGCTTCATCGCGCGGCGTTCGGCCTCGCTGAGGCCGCCCCAGACACCGGCGTCCTCGCCGTGCTCCAGCGCCCACTGCAGGCACTGCTCCATGACGGGGCAGCGGCGGCAGACCGCCTTGGCCTCCTCGATCTGCAGAGGCGCCGGACCGGTGGTGCCGATGGGGAAGAACAGCTCGGGGTCCTCCTCGCGGCACACGGCGTTGTGCCGCCAGTCCACAGTGATCCGGTACGAGGTCTCGCCCGGGCTGTACGTGATGAACGTCGTGTCGTCGAAGCTCATGCCGACACCACCGTCACGGCCTCGCTGTTGGCGACGAGCGCACTCGCGGCCTCGGCCGCGGACGCCCGCGGGTCGCCCGCGCCGGGCTGGACGATGACGCGGTCGTTCGCGATCCAGCCGAAGCGGTGTTCCCGCCGCTCGCCGGTGATGACGTTCCGCTCGACGAGCAGCCAGGTGGTGTACGAGCACCTCGCGAGGGCCTCGTCGCCGAAGAGGACGTCCAGGACCTCCCAGGTCCCAGCGGCACCGCGGTAGACGGTGCCCTTGAACCGCGGGCCGATCGCGGCCTCGTACAGGCGCCGGTACGCCGCAGCGTCCGTCATCCCCGGCGAGGCCGACTTCAGCTCAGCGATCCGGGCCAGCTCCAGCCGACGGTCCGTCTGACGCGAGATGGATAACGCCAGATCCTCCGGCGAGGAGGGGCCGGAGGGCATCCTCCGCCGTGTGCTTTCCAAGGTCCCTGTGCGATCCTGCATACGGATCGGCCTCCTGATTTCGGCAGGTGGGGCGGTCTCTCCTCGCTTGGTGGTGACACACCGTGCGAGGCGGGCCCCGGCCAGGTGGTGACACACCTGGCCGGGGTTCTTGCATGTGAGGGGAACTAAGTTTGTACCCGCGACGGGTACAAACTTAGGCCGCGCGGCAGGCGGGGTCAAGAGGGAATTGGAAGTTCCTACGGCACGGCGGGGCGATGCCCGCGGCCGGGGCGACTGGAGATCCAGGCGTCGATAGTGGACTTGCGCCAGGCCGGCGAACGGCGGAACTGCTCGTCCGGCAACGGAAGATCCTGCGGCCGAACAGGCAGGCCTCCCGCAATCCGCTTGCGGGTGCGCTTGAGGTAGACCCGCACGGTCTCGGCGGTTACACCGATCTTCGCGGCCACGTCTTCCGTGTCCATGAACGGATCCGCGCCCGCCTCCGCGCCCGCCTCCGCGTCCGACACCCTCGCCACTCCTTGTCCCCGTAGTGGGTACCAAGGTATCCGACACCTCGCAGCGTCGAGGACTTCGCCGGGGGCTGTCACAGCCTGCGCCTCCCCCCGCCCCCGGGCCAAAGAATGTACCCTTGACGGGGACAGTGCCCCGTTCCAACGGCCGGCGGACGCAGAGCCCAGCCCGTACGCCGTGCACTGCCGCGGCGACGGTTGCGGCGTGCTGACAGTTTCGGTCCTGTGCTGAATTCATGCCGTCCCCTCGGTAGATCGGGATGAGTGCGGAGTGCTCAACTCAGCTTCCGGATCCCGGGCGTTACAGGAGAGGACCTGGTGTGTGCCTGCTGTATGCCTGGTGTGCGCCTGACGCCGTAGTCTGCTGTTCGCACCTGCTGAGGGGGTGATCGAATGGCGGTCGTGGTGCAGTGGACTGGGTGGGAAGCAGCCCATTTAGGCAAGGCGATGCGGCTGTCGATCCGCGAGTACGCGCGCCAGTTGGGTGTGAACCCGGCGACGGTGATGAAGTGGCGTAAGCGGGGGCGTGCGATCGAGTTGATGCCGGAGACTGCGGACATCCTCGACGCGATGTTGCGGCGTTGTGATGACGAGGTTCTAGCGACCTTCCGAGCAGCGCTGGGAAGTGACGGCGGCCCCGGTGCTGATGACGCTGAGTCGGCCCCTCTCGATCTCGGTCTCCCTCTCGGGCCAGCGCGCGTGGTTAGCCACAAGTTCGTGCCGGTCTACATCGGCGATGGGGTGCGGCCGCTCTTCACAGAGGCCGAAGTGTGTCCACTGGGGCCGGGCGGTCTCGAGCACCGGGCGCTGCCCGCTGGGCATCCTGATGCTGCTGCTGAGTCGCGGCTGCACTTGTTCGCCTGCGGCGTGGCGGTCTTCCACCTCGTTCAGCCGCGCACGGTGGCCAGCCTTGGGGAGCTGGCGGCATGGCGATACCGGTCGTATCTCGCGGATCTGGAGTGGGCGACCGCGGAGCTCCGGAGGCTCTTGGCGTTGGCCGACTCGTCTGTGGAAGCTGGCGCAACGTACGTGTTGTCGGCCTACCTCCTCGAGGACTCCCCGTGGAAAGGGCATCGCCTGGAGACGGCGCTGCAGGTGCTGACGACGCCGTCGGTGGTGGTGGACCGGCACCACCCAGACGGGCCGCAGCGCCTGGGCGATGACGTCGAAAGGGGCCTGTTCGCCGCGGGCTACTCGCACCCGGACGCTGTCGACTTCGGCATCCAGGCGGTGTCGATGGGCTTGGCCGGCTGGTCCGGTGTGGCCTATCACCCACTGGCGGTCGAGCGGGCGTTGCCCATGGACGCGATCGTCGCGCTCGAGCTGGACGTGCAGACGCTCTGGGCCTTGAGCACCTACGTCCTGGACGAGATCGAGGCGGGCCGGGACCCGGTCATGCCCGATGAGGCGTACGGATGGCGATGGCTCCGCGGCGCGTGCTCACGGTTGACTGCGGCGCGGCCCCGGGAGACGGCACAGCACCAGCTGATGCGGGAAGCGGTCCTCGCGACCAGTCAGCTTCCGGACCGGCTGCGCGCTGCGCAGGAGGCTCTGCGTGCATCCATTGCCTGAGCGATCTTGGCCCGTCATTGGAGGACAGGTGAACCCTCGTACGACAGCGCTCGTCGTCGTCGACGTGCAGCGCGGCTTCGTCAACCGGCACAGCCAGCACGCGGTGCCGGCAGTGGCACGGCTCGTTGAAGGGTGGACGGCGGCGGGCCTGCCAGTGGTGTTCGCCAGGTTCCACAACGTCCCCGGCTCGCCGTACGAGCGGATCTCTAACTGGACGCGTCTGCGCACCCCAGAGGAACAGGTGTTGGTCGACGAGCTCCAGCCGTACGTCGACTCCGCAGCCGGGGTCATCGACAAATCTGTCTCCAGCGCGCTGACACCCGAGCTGGAGGAGTTGGTTGCGGAACGGGGGTGGACGGACCTGGTGCTGTGCGGCATTGACACGGACAGCTGCGTGTACGACACCGCCGTGGCCGCGTACCACAAGGGGCTGCGGCCCTGGATCGTCACCGACGCCTGTGCCTCAACCGGCGGCGTCGAGATGCACAATGCGGCGCTCTTGTTGGCCCGGCGCAACATCGGTGCCGACCAGATCCTCACCGTGGACGAGGTCACCGGTCATCTGGCCACGGGAGCCGACTTCGAAGAGCACGCGACGGCCGGGGGTGGAGCGTGAGCGGGCACGATGCGGATCTGCTGGTGCTCGGAGCGGGGCCGGCCGGGGTGGCCGCCGCAGTGATGGCCTCGAGCCTGCACATGAAGACCGTGATAGTCGAGACCGACGAAGTCGGCGCTAAGGTGCGCGCCATCGGCGCGCTTGAGAACGTTCCCGGCGGCTGGTCGACCGGGCCAGCGCTCGCCGAGGCGCTCACGGCCGACATCGTCCGGCATCAGGAGCTGGGCCGCGTCACCCTGCTCACCGGCCGAGCCGTGCGGGTCGCCGGCTACGACGACCGTGCCGAGGTGGCACTGGGGGACGGCCGGGTTCTCACCGCGGCCGCTGTGGTGGTCGCGACTGGAGTGACGACGCTCTCGCCGGGTGACGTGGACTGGATCGACGCGTGCGAGGTTGGCTGGCTGCCGCCGTTGTGGCGCGCCGCAGCGGAGGACCTGCGGGAGCGGCACGTCGTCGTGCTCGGCGCGGACCGGCCGCTCGGCACGTGGCTGCGCGCGCATCCGGGGACCAAGGTGCACTTCAGCGTCCTGCATCCGAGGAGCGACAGCTACAAGACCGACGAGGTCACGGCCGACGAGCGGGTCCGTCTCGACCTGGTCGAGCGTGTCACGGTTGCGCGAACCCCGGCCGGGTTCCGGATCACCGCGCATCATCCTGTCGGCGGCAGTCACACCTTCACGGTCGACACGGTGCTGACGAACATCGGAGCGAAACCGGCTGCGCTGGAGGGACTCGTCACGGGCCCGGACGGCTACTGTCCGCCGGAGGTGCAGCACCCGCGGGTGTTGGTGGCCGGTGATCTGAAGGGCGCACGTATGCAGCGGATCGCCGTCGCCATGGGCGACGGGAGCCGTGCCAGCCTGGCCCCCTACTACCAGGCACAGGTTGTGCCCGGCTGATCATGTGCCGCAGGTGATTGCCCGGCAATCACTCCGTCGGTGGGCACGGCTGTTCCTCTGCCCTGTCCGGCGGCTGGCCGCTACCGTGGGGCGTATGGCCCGGGAAATCCGTATCAAGATCAGCGACGAGGCGTACGAGCAGCTGCAGCGCGCGGCTGCGGAGAAGCGGGTGGACGCCGAGGCGTATGCCGGTCAGGTCCTGGACGCGGACCTGACCCGGGCCCGTTTCATGGAGGGCGCGCGATCCTTCATCAGCCAGCACGCCGAGGGCTTCGCGGAGCGCTTCGGCGGGCCGGTGGACCACAGCGCCGACGCTGCCTGAGCGCGCGGCCTCGTGTTCCTTCAGATTGACCTTCCCTGGCTGCTGGACATCGCCCACCAGGAGATCCCCGGCGACCCCGAGGTCGTGGACTGGGGCTCGCTCGAGGCCGCCCGGGCCAGGCACTGCTTCCGCGTGATGGACACCCCGGTCTACGGCCAGGCACACCACCGGGCGGCCGCGCTGTTCCAGCAGCTTGTGCGTGTGCCGGCTCTGGAGCACTCCAACGAGCTGTTCGCCGCCTCCGTCGCGGCCTCCTACCTCCATGCCTCCGGGCTCCCGGTCACCGTGACGACGAAGGAAGCCACAGGACTCGTCGAGCAGGTCACTGCCGGGCAGCTCGACGTGCGGCAGATCGCGTCCGCGCTCAGGGAGTGGACGCGCTGACGGTGACGGCCGGTACCGAAGGCTGCGGCGCGGGCCGGCCGGGGACCGCGTCGGCTGCGCTCGCGCGGTGTTCGAGGTGTGGGTGCACGGCTTGGAGGGTGGCTTCGTCGTGCAGCGGGCCGTCGAGTTCGATGGCCCCGCCGTGGAGTCGTAGCAGGGCCCTGTCCCGCCAGCAGTCGCTGGGGAGCGTGCAGACGGCGCCGGAGATGGCGACGGGTGAGTGGGTGAGGAGCTCGGCGATGGTGTCGGTGGTGTGTCCGCTTCTCCAGGACAGGCAGTAGCGGGCGTTGGCGCGTCGGGCGGGTGCGGTGCTGCAGCGGTGGCGGTATTCGTTGGGCCACCACAGGTACGCGCGGGTCATCAGGGCGCTGTGCAGCGGAGTGTGGGCGGTGGTGGCCCAGTGTGCGGCTGCAGTGGCTTCGCTGGGGGTGAGGCCGTGCTCGCGCCAGACCAGCCGGTGGGACCACGTGGCTGGCTGGTGGTCGTCGGTCTTCTGGGGGGCGTCGCGCATCAGCAGGTGTACGTCGTTGATGTTCAGGTTGCGGGAGTTGTCGAGGAGCTCGAGCCGGCCGCCGGTAGGCAGGTGCTGCAGGATGAGGCGGCGCTTGCTCATGCTGGCGAGGCGTACCCCGGGCAGGCCGGCGAGTTCGATGGTGCCGTCGGTGAACTCCCGGACGGTGGGCATGAGGTGCATGGCGACGCGGGCCGCGGTGTTGGTGCGGATGATGAGCCGGTCGTCGCGGGGGCTCACGGAGGTGAAGTAGCGTTCCAGGTCGGCGAAGGAGCGGCCGAGGGTGCGGTCAAAGGGATGCTCACGGACAGGGCTGAAGAAGCAGGCGAACAGCAGGGCCTGGAAGGCCTGCTGGCCGGGGTGCGCGAGGTCGAGCACGAGGCGGCCGCTGGGGCGGCGGATGGAGCGCAGGTCGCGGTCCGGGAGGTCCAGCAGCTCGCGGCAGGCCGCAAGGCGGGTCTTGTCGTTGGAGAAGGGCATGGCGGTTCCCTCGTCAGCTGCGCCCGGATCAGCAGCGGTGCTGGGGTTCCGCGGTACGGCGGGTGAGCGGTGAGAGGGAGACGCAGGTATCGCACCTTTGGGCCCATTTGAGTTCGTCCGGGCGAACTGCGGCGGTCAGCCGGTCTCCGGCGGCTGCGCCGCACACAGTAGCCCGGCGGGGTGCGACGACACGCGCGAAGTGCCCGTGGACGCGCCCGGATCCACCCATCCGGCCCTCCCCCAGCACTGGCCTCCGCCCTGGGCGAGCAGGTCCCGCAGCGATGCGCTGCGGGCCGGCCCGGTAGCTGTGGTGGGGCCCGAGCTGGTGGCGGATGCGGTGGAGGCCGCCTCGTCCGACGCGCCGGTCGGGGATGTCATCGTCGGGTCGGGGCCGTCCGGGGACGGCGTCGGCTGCGCTCGCGCCCCGCGCAGCGCGTGGGCGCACCGGCTCGGAGAACGATCAAGGTGCAGCACAGCCGGGGCATCGTTGCAGGTCAGAGAGTTCGCGGTTGACATTCGGACGCCTTGTCCGCGATAAGTTCCCGCTTCTCCATCGCGGTTCTATTCCCTAAACAATCCTGGGAACTTCTGCGTGGGAAGTCGAATCACGGCTAGTCTGCATCTCAGTGCAAACCTCGTGTCTCCTAGTTGGGCACCACAGTTGAAGTGCCTCGCGAAGAGATACGAACAGCCCGCCCCGTCCCAGTCATGACACAAGGCGGACTGTCGCACTGAATTAGCGGTTGCGGAAGACGACGAAGTACAGGATCAAGGCCGACAGGATCTCGGCTGATACAGCCACGGCCAGGTCCTCAAGGCGCCGTCGCCTTCCGCAACTGCGGGGCGCGACGGCGCGTACTGTCCTGGTGCCGCGGCTCGTCGAGCTACGGCACCTCCTCCACATCCGCGCGAGCCGTACGGGTAAACGCACATGTCCTCCTTGAGTCGCCATGGGCCTTGCGGGCACGCGGGGTTGCATGCCTGAAGGGCCCACGAGGGACCAAAGAGGGGCTCGTTGGGAGCCTATTCGCGTGGGGCTCCGGGCCGCCGGTATATGCGGGAATTCGTCTGCTGTGCCGCGCCCCGTCGCGCTGGACAGCAGCACCGACGGCTGCGGGCTGGTGAACAGGTGTACCTGTAGATGGGTCAGCGGACGCGCGTTACGGTGACGACCGCGTGCCGGGTCGTGCCGGCGAGCACTTCCACGACGAGGCTGCCGGGCGCCGACGTGTACGGGGCGCCGTCCTCGGTGCGCGACGGCTGCCCGGGCCCGGCGGCCTGCAGGTGCGCCGCCGCCTGGGCCGCGAGCGCGGCCGTCAGCCGCTGCGACACTGCTCGGCGCCCATCCGGCAGCCGCACCACCAGCGCCCGCGGCTGCCGCGCCGGGCCGGTGTAGCCGACCACCTCGGCGTCCACTGTCTCCGCGTGGCGGATCTTCTGCCAGATCCGCCCGGGCCGGTACGGCGACGAGCCGCGCTTCGCGACGATGCCCTCGATCCCCTGCTCCTGGAGCCCCTCGTACCAGGCCAGCGCTACCTCGACGTCGTCCGTCGCGGGTACGGGCTGCAGGGGCGGCCCGAGCGGGTCGAGGACGTCGAGGAGTAGCTGGCGCCGCTCGACGTACGGCCGCGTGCGCACGTCGCCGAGCTCGGGGTGGGCGAGCAGGTCCCACGCCGCGTACGACGCCGGCGTTGTGCGGGCCAGTTCCCGGGCCCGGGCCGGGCTGGCGCTCGCGCGGGACTGCACCGCGCCGAAGTCCAGGCGGTCTCCACGCCAGATCACCGCCTCGCCGTCGATCACCGTGCCCGGCTCCAGGGCCATCGCGGCGTGCGCGAGATCCATCCACGCAGTGGTGACGATCCGGCCGGAGCGGGCCTGGAGCCGCGCGGTCTCCGCGTCGCGGACGATGACCGTGCGGTGGCCGTCGAACTTCGGCTCGTACCACCAGCCCTTCCCTCGCGGGAGGACGCGGACGGCCTGGGCGAGCGCGACACGGATGGGGTGCTCCACACCACCAGCCTGCGAGCCCGCGCGGGCCGGCGCTCGCCGGGCCCGGTAGCCGTGGCACCTGCCGCGGCGGGGCAGTCGGGAGGTTCATCCGCTCACGAGAGAAGCTTCGACATTTTTCAAGCCTAGGGTTGACCCACCATTCAACCCTAGGCTTGAATGGGGCTATGGACGTCGCCGCAGCAGCCGCCACCGCCAACGTCACCGCCGACACCATCCGCACCTGGTGCCGCCGCAACGTCATCAGCGCCATCAAGCACGCCGGGCGCTGGATCATCGACGAACCCTCCCTGCGCCACCGCCTGCGCATCGGCCGCCGCCTGGCCCGCAAGCGCGCCGAACGCCTCGCACCGCGCCGCCGCGCCCGCCTCCTCGCCGCGCTGGACCTGCCCGCCCTCACCGGCACCCCCCGCCAGATCGCCTGGGCCGAAGACCTCCGCGCCGCCCGCATCGAGCAGGCCCTCACCGTCACCCGCCACGGCCGCGGTCTCGCCTACCACATCGGCGCCGCCCTCGGAGTGATCTACGTGCCCGGCCTCGCCGACGGCCGCGACGCCGGGCCCCACGGCATCCGCTGCACCACCCACAACGACGCCCTCACCGTCATGAACGCCGCGCTCGCCCACGCCCCGCGCACCCACGCCGCATGGTGGATCGACCGCCGCCACATGACCGCCCCCTGCTGAACACCCCCGAAAGGCCCGCACCATGGCACTGAGCATCGACTGGAGCCAGCACGACCAGCTCCCCGTGCGCGCACGCTACGACGCCGCCGGCAGCCTCATCGACGAGGCCAAGGCCGCCGTCGCCGACCGCCGCGCCCGCATCGCCCACGACCTGGCCCAGCAGCACGGCGCCGAGGAGGCCGCGAGCATCCTGGGCATCTCCAAGACCCGCGTCTACGGCCTCGCCGCCCGCTACCGCGACGCCCAGCCGCGCGTCTGCGACCACTACCCGGGCCGCTCCATCTCCCGCTACGACCTCCTCGACGAGGTCGAAGACCGGTGCGGACTCGGTACCCGCGAAGCGCACGAGGCGATCCACGCCCACCTGGACCAGCTGATCGCCGACGACGGCGAGGACGAGGTCATCATCGCCCGCGTCCCCATCCGGCCGGAGCTGGAGGCCGCCAACCCCCACGATCTCGACCGCCGCCAGTGGCTGGTCATCCGCCGCGAGTACGCCGAGACGATCCTCGAAGTCCTCACCATCGAGCACGGCACGGAGTAGAGTCTGGTCGTCCCCACCTGGTGGGGGTGGCCCATAGTTCGGCGTGGCCGAAGCGGCCTTGTTGGCTTGGTCCCCGCCTCATGCGGGGGTGGCCCATGGGAAGCACGGGCGGCTGCGTACTTGACTGTAATGCTCCCCGCCTCATGCGGGGGTGATCCATGGGATGCACGGATGGCTACGTGCTCCCCGCCTTTATGCGGGGGTGGCCCATGGGAAGCACGGATCACAGCGTGCTCCCCGCCTTATGCGGGGGTGGCCCATGGGACGCACCGTCGACAGATCCCAGGCGCACGTGATCCCCGCCTATGCGGGGCTAGCCCGGCGGCACATCCGCCGGGCTTCGCTATTGCTCCAGCATGCCGAGCTTCGACTCCGGCCGGCAGTGCGGGCACGCCGGGACGCCTTCCGCGAGCGCGCGGCGCGCCTCGACGAGGTTGATGCCGTGGCTGTGCTTACCCGTTAGGCGGCAGCCGCCCGCGTGCACGTAGATCGGCCGCCGCCCACGGCCGCCCTCGAGCAGCCAGTCCGGCTCCGGCGGCCGGGCCGCGCGTCCACGAGCTCGCTCGGCTTCGCGCCGCTCGGCGGCCGCGTCGCCTTGTCCAGCCGGTCCACCCACATGGCGTGCCACGTCCGCAGGGTGCGGAGGCGGGGCAGGTCGGGCGGCAGGTCGTACATGTGTTCGAGTCTACGTGTGGCTTGATCTACCCTGTACCCATGGCCGACCCCGGCAGATACCGAGTCACCCTGACCAGCCACGACACCCCCGTCGCCCACGGCTGGTGGCACGTGCGGGACACGGCAGAGCGGAAGTTCTCCGCCGATGTCGGCCTGTACGGAGGCATCGACGGCATGCGTGTCGAGCTGGCCGAGCGCGACGGCGAGGACTGGCGTGTGCTGAAGGCCTGGCCGTAGCCGTGCCTACTCGGCGGGGTCTTCCTCCGCGTGCCGCACGGCCCGCTTCACCGCCTGCTCCAGCTCGTACCGCGACAGCGCCACGTCCTGGCGCGCGGCGTGCTCGGTGACCGCGGCCTGGAACGCCTCGGCCGCCCTCCGCCAGGAGCGCCACTGCTTGTCGTAGGCCTCGCCGGCGAGGCCGGCGAGGGCTGCGCGCGCTTCTTCGGCGGAACGTTCCAGCTTGATCAGCTCATCAGGGATCTCTGTCACGACCGACGATATTAAGCCGCTGACCAGCGTTCTTCCGACCATCCGACTTACCGCTCACACGAGTGGCCGGTCCTCACATCCCGGCGCGCCACCGCGCTCTGCTCAGTACGAAGGTCACGTCCCGCTGCCGTGACCTTCGGAGGAGCCCGTGCGTATCCGCGCCGCCGCCACCCTGGCCGCACTCGCCGCCCTGCTCGCCCCCGCCGCCGCCCACGCCGCGCCCGGCGACACCGTCCGCCTGCCCGTCCGGGAGGCCCTCGCCGCGCTGGCCGTCGCCGACGAGTCCCGCGAGGGCTACAGCCGCGAGAAGTTCAAGCACTGGGTGGATGCCGACCGCGACGGCTGCTCCACCCGCAACGAGGTCCTCCTGGACGAGGCCGTCAGCGACCCCGCTCGCGCCGGCCGCTGCACCCTGAGCGGGGGGAGCTGGTACAGCCCCTACGACGACCAGTACGTCGAGGGCCCGCGCGCCCTGGATGTTGATCACTACGTTCCGTTGGCTGAGAGCTGGGACTCCGGGGCGAGCGGCTGGTCAGCGAAGGACCGCGAGGCGTACGCGAACGACCTCTCCGACGAGCGCGCGCTGATCGCGGTCACCGCGGCCAGCAACAGGTCGAAGGCGGACAAGGACCCGGCCGAGTGGATGCCGCCGGCCGCAGGTTACCACTGCGAGTACGCGACGACCTGGGTCACGGTCAAGACGCGGTACCAGCTCAGCGTCGACCCGGCCGAGGCCGCCGCACTCACGGGCATCCTGAGCGAGTGTCCCAACCGGCCGATCAAGGTGGAGCTGGCCCGGTAGCCGCTGCCCGCGCCCATGTAAGCCCCGACCGCCCGGCGGTCGGGGCTTCGCCCTGGGCGGCCTCGTAGGCGAGTGCCGCGGCAGCCTCCTCGGCAACGGCCGGACGGATGTGGAGGCTTGGGGCCAGTACTCGTCGCGGCGCGGTCCGGGGATCTCTCAGCACACCCCGTCCGCCAGGCCATCCATGATCCGGCTGACCTGTGCGCGCGTCTGTCCGGCGAGGTCCGCTCGGGTGTACTCCCAGGGCGCCTCTTCCGGGTAGAAGTCCTCGCGTTCCTTCTGCATCTCCAGCGCATCGGCGATCTGCGCGGCGGTGGCGGGCAGGTCCTCGCCCTCCTCGCCGGGCCGCCAGTACGTCTGCTCGGCCATGGTCACTTCCCCCTTCAGATGGGTGAGGCTCTCGTCAGCGGCGGTCGTCGTCCTGGGTGACGCGGGTCGCGTCGAGTTCGCGCAGAAAGTCTTCGCTGGCGGCGCGCAGCGTGGCGATGTGCGCGTCGTCGCGGTCGATGCGGTAGATGCGGCAGGTGGCCGGGTCGGCGCCCTGCTGGAGGGCGACGACGTACCCGTGGTCCACGCCGAGTCCGTCGAGGGTGTACTGGGTGTGGTCATACACGTCGGCCGGGACGGTGGTGCTCCCGTCCGGGCCCCAGCCCTTGCTGTCCAGGTCGGCGGGGGTGGTGCGGAAGGTCAGCGTCGCAGCGATGCGGCGGCCGTCGCGGGTGAGGACGCGGTGCGGGAAGACCCGCTGCCAGGGCCGCTCGGTGTGGTGCCAGTAGCCGGTGGGGGCGGCGGTGTACTGCGGGTGCCGCGCGAGGAACTCCTGCTCCATGAGCGGCTGGAGGTCGGCCGCCCGCGCGCTGCTGTTCTTGTTGACGATCTTCTCGCGGCTGCCGTCGGTCAGCTTCCGCTCCAGCACGTCCTGGCGGGTGTCGCGGGGGCTGGTGCCCATGATGGCGGCGATCTCGCTCCCGCTGACGGTCTCCCTACGGGAAGCGCGCTCTTCGGGGCTGCCCTGCTTCCAGGCGGCCAGGGGCGTGGCGGCGGGGGCGGTGAGCTGGCGGGGTGCGGTCATCGAAGTGCCTTCCCTCGGGCGCGCTACATTCCGACACTTGAAAACGTACCGCAACATCGCTACGTTTCCAAGGGCCAAAACGTAGCGACTGGAGAAGAGGCGCGCATGACGAACTCCGGCCTCCCCGTCATCGACTTCGGGGAAGAGCACCCGCCCGGCCTGCACATCGCGCGCACCGGATACGCCGAATTCCACACCCGGGCCGCACACTCCCGGACCCGCGCGTGGGTCATCGACAGGGGCACCGCCGTGTACCTGCACGACGGCGACACCGCCCTGGCCGTCGCCGAGCTCATCGACGACCGCGACGCCCAGCCGCGCCTGCAGGCCGCGGCGATCGCAGAGATCGCCCCCTGGGCGCAGACCATCGCCCACCTGATCCGCTCCTGGGCCCTCGCCGACCGCCAGGACGCCCTGGCCAGCCTCCTGCGCGCCCGCGGGTACGTCGACGTCTACAGCGAAGGCAGCTTCGAGGTGCGGCGGGAATGGGACCTCGAGGCCTGGACGGAGAAGATCCGCCGACTCGCCACCGACGACGACCCCGCAGACCTGACCGGCGATGACCTCGGCGCCGTCATCCAGGTCCGCCTCAAGCGGGAGCGCGCCGCAGCGCAGCAGGCCGCCGTCGCCGCGCTGCCGCCCGCAAGCGGCGGGTCCTTGCCCCCGCTCACCGGCACCTGGGAGCTCGCACGCGGGCCGCGCCTGCCCCACGCCCCGCAGCCCTGGGCCGAGGTTGTCCTGCCGCTGCTCGTGCAGCGCTGGGAGGACAGCGACGACCCCGTCCTCCGGCACCGCGACGCCCTCGTCCACTGGGCCGTCGCCTCCGGCATCTCCAAGGCCGAGCTGCACCGGGCCTCGGGCATCGCCCGCAGCACCATCGACCGCGTCCTGGAGTCCGCCCCGCCGGCGCCCGGCCATCCGTGACCGCAGCCCCGCCGCGCGGGGGCTGCCCCACGCTGCCCGCGCCCCGGTCAGGCCCTGGAACTCCGGAGTCGTCGAAGGCCACGTCAACCGGATCAAGATGCTCAAACGACAGATGTTCGGCCGCGCAGGCTTCGCCCTCCTGCGGAAGCGCGTCCTCCTGTCCTGATCACCGAAGACAGGAGGAACTCCATGGCAGCCGCGGCGGCGGATATGCAAGCCTTCCCCTTCCAGATACTGACGGAGACGACCTTGATGACCAGCGACGACGCCCTCGATCAGTTCAGACACATCGCGCGCGAGCGGGCATTTGGCAGGCATGTCGGGTCGGACAGGCTCATCCAGGCAGGTCTGGACGCGCTGATAGCTGGGGTCGAAAGCCCGTCCCTGGCCATGCTCGCGGGACTCCTCCGGAGCGAAGAGCCCGAAGCGCCAGAGCTCTTCGACCAAGTACTGGACGAACTGGGACTGCACTTCCACCCGCCCGCGGACCCCCGGGCCGCAAAGTGGGCGATGGCCTACTGGATCGCCGGCCAGATCGCCGACGGCTCCCTGGATCCCGCCGCCGGCACACACCTCATCTGGGCAGACATTGCCTATGACCTCGGCTACCCCGAAGAGCTAGAACCCCTTGTGCACTGCGCGCACAACCTGGACGGCTGGGAGGAGAGCTGGGGAGTCTCCGTCGAGGAACTCAACGGAGAAGCGATTGCGGCAGCGAAGCAGTTCCTTAGCAAGGGGTCGGGAGCCGAGGCGCGAGACTGATCAGCGGTTCGTTCTCGCCACCGGGATTGGCCACCCGCTAGCTGATCCGCTCACGCAGCGTGGCCGCACCACAGAACCTGAGCCAGAACCCGTTCTCGTGTGCAGAGCCACCGCGATCCCCGGCACGCCCGGAGCCGGGGTTTTGCCGTACGCCTACGGCCACCCCTGGGCGCGAGGCCGCGGCCCGGCGGGGTGGCCTAGCCCCCCGGCAGGAGCTGCCGGGGGGCTAGGCCACTCCCCCTCCTTCGCGCGGGAAGGGAGGCGGTGCTCTCGGCCCGGACGACGGCGATCAGGGCGTCGAGGAGCTCGGCGAGGGAGTCGTGGGCCTCACCTGCGTGCAGGGCGTCTCGAGATGGAGGTGGACGGCGGCGAGGGCGGCGCCGACGGTCTGGGCGGGCACGGCGGGATCCTTTCGAGGTGCTTGGTTCTGCCACCCCCTGCGGCCCCCCCCCCGCCGGGGGGGGGGGGGGGGGGGGGGGGGGGCCCGGGGGCCCGGGGGGGGGGGGGGGGGGGGGGGGGGGGGGGGGGGGGGGGGGGGGGGGGGGGGGGGGGGGGGGGGGGGGGGGGGGG
>NZ_JASCXL010000134.1:0-25517 GCF_030010595.1 Streptomyces sp. CC224B
CTGAGCCTCGCCGCCGTCCCCGACCGCCTGATGCGCATGCTCACCCTCACCGGCATCGACACCCTCCTGCCCGTCCACGCCACGGCCGCTGCCGCAGTCGCTGCCAGGGCTGAAACCGGCACGGGCCCGGAGGGCTCGCTCGCGCACGGGGCCATTTCATAGGTGATGGCTTCGGGCGCCGCTTCGACTGTACGGCCCCTGTGTGGCGCAGGGACTCGTCGGTCCTCTCGTCCCGACGGGTGGAGCGACGGTACGGAGGCACCGCTGCACCCGTGACGCTCGCTTCACGGATCTTCGCGTGGCGGTGAGACGCAGACCCACCGCGGTGCTTCGCCGTCGGCGGGGCCCCACGGGTGGACTGCATCTCGCGGGCGCAAGCAGCCTCGGCCCTGGCGGCGCGACGCCCTATCCCAACCCCCTAGGTGATCGGCTGCGCCTTATCCCAGCACGTCACGACGGAACCGCAGAAGAAAACCTCGGGCCACCCCCGGGCCACACCTTTTTGTCCGGCGGCACGTCAACGGGTTGTCGAACAAACACGAAACCGCTGAACTGGCTTGCGCTCGACCGTGGCCACGGCCGCCCGCAGAGCACATGGCGGCGGCCGCTGACCCCATACCGGCGACGAGCAAAGGGATTGGGCTGAACAGACAGCAGCCCGTGCCAGCCGGTACGACCCATCACACCGCTCCATCCGGAAGGAGTTCGTATGCCTGTCGGAAAGAAGCTGGCAACCACCGCGGTTTCCATCGCGCTCGCAACAGGGGGTGCACTGCTGACCGCTCCCTCGGCCACGGCAGCTCTCGCTGACGGGACCGGTACAACGACCGCAACAACCTCCACCGCAGCGACCGCCCCTCTCGGGAAGTTCTCAGACAACAGCAGCCGGGCCACCTGGTTCCGGCTGTGGAACGCGGGCACAAGCCAGTGCGCGGCCAACCATCATCCCAAGGTGTTCGGCTGGGGATGCAGGAGCTACACGGATCAACACTGGAAGCTCCGCAACGGCAACATGCTGCAAAACCGCAAGAGTGGGGCGTGCCTCGCCATGCACAGCAACGGCAACGTTTTCACCCACCGCTGCACTAACTCCTACCGCGATCAGCGGTGGGCCGACGGCCCCAGCCCCGGCATGCTCATGAACGTCCAGCACAGGAACAAGTGCCTCGCGGCGCACAGCGATGGCAAGATCTTCGGCTTCAGGTGCACCTCCTCATACCGCGACCAACGCTGGCGACAGCTGGAAACGTGACATGGCCCCCGTGCCCGCCAGGCTGTCCCAGCCTGGCGGGCACACACGCGTGTGCGAACGAAGAAGCAGAGCGCGCCGACCACGGCTGCACCTCACGACGGGACGCCTCCAGGTGACCCGCTCCGGGCCCTGGCGCCCCACACAGGACCCGAGACCGGGCGGGGAGGCGATCCCTTCCAAGCGTCGGCGGGCGTCACGTCCGGCACGACAGCGGCTGTGCTCCCGCTGGCCACCCCTGCCGCCCCGCTGGCGCGAATGCCGTGCCTTGATGCGGTGGGCGAAAGCGGGGGGGCGAAGTCGGACAAGTCCCAAGGGGCCCGGCAGGGCCCGGGCACCCGCTGCCGCGATGGACGCGAAGGACTTAGCCGTCCCGGGCCCTCACACCTATGGGTGATCTGCCCGCAAACCCGTGCCCACGATTGAACGCGGAGTTTCCAGACAGCCTGCCAGCGACTGGCCACCGCCGTCATCGGCGTGACGGCGATGAGTTCGATGTTGCTCAGGCGGCGGGCGCGATCACGGGCAGGCCTGAGGGCTTTCGTGCCGCTCATCGTGCGGGCGGGCGAGTCAGCCGACGGGTCATGAGCGTGATGGACGCCCAGGTGATGAGCGATTCACTCACGTGCGGGAGCCGTTCGCGGTCGCGGCAGTGCCGCCGGGCCCGCATGATCCACGACGTTGGGTCGGCCGCGCGGCGAGGTGCCCGCCGTGGCGGGTCCTTCTCCGCGCGGCCTCCCGCCGAACCGGACGTGACGGTTTCCGGGCCGAAGCGCGCCGGCACCTGCTGGAGACGCTGCGTGGCCGCGAAGTTCACCCGCGGCCTGGACGGCTACATCGGCCACCGGGCCCTGGTACTCCCGCCGCCACACGGTCACGAAGCCCGGCCGGGAAGCGCCGGCGACGGACCGGATGACCTACACCGCCGACTTCCCGGTGCCGCACCGGTGGTGGATCGCCCCCGCCCAAGGCACACCGCCGCGTTGAGTCCAGCCGCTACGAGCGCGCCCGGGTCGCCAGCCTTGCTGAGCAGAACGCGATCCGCGACGCCCGCATCCGAGCCGACACCGCCACCGAGGCGACGACCTCGGCCTCCTCCGCACCCGCCGATCACCGCGACCTCGAGGGCGAGACGGCCTCCGCTCCCCACGCCGTCGACCACCCAGGCCGGACCGCCGCCCTGACCCCGGCGCAGCGGGCCGCCGTCATCCAGGCCCGCCAGCAGGTCGCGATGCCCGAGGAGTACCTGGAAGGCCGCACGACCGACCCGGCGACATGGCTGCGCACACTCAAGAACCTGGACCGGCTCGCTGCCTTCACCCGCGCCGCCGACACCCGCCGCCGCGCCATGGAATCCCCAAGGACGCCGACCGCCGACCCGGCGACTCCGGTCGACCAGCACCGCCAGGAGCACGAGCAGCACCAGCAGCCCGAGCCCGACCCCGGCCAAGGCCAGGACCTCCGGCCGTGACGCGACGTGCGGGCCGCACGGCGGGACGGACGACGAAGTCACCGCGTCAGGCGCCGGGATGCGACCGGTCGCCGACTAGGTGTTGTGGAACCGGCACCGCGTGCGGGCGGCGATGTGGCTGGAAATCCGGCGTACCGATGGTTCGGGAAGGCAAGATCAGCATATGGAGAATCGGCTGAGAACCTTGCCCTCTGCCCCTGTTCGACTGCAGGGGCAGAGAGTCCTGCTCCGAGAGTGGGATGAAGAAGACATACCTGCGTTGATTGAGATCTACGACGATTCAGAGATCGACCGCTGGACCCCCGTGCCCTCGCCGTTTGACCCGGATGCTGCCCGCGAGTACCTCAGGAAAGCTCGCGAAGGTCGAGCTGAAGGACGTCGGATGCAGCTGGCTGTTACGACCGACGGTCTGGAGCCGAAGGGCGAAGTGCTGCTCTTCCAGGACGAGCTGGATGATAGAGATGTTGAGCTCGCCTACGGCATCGGAGCTCGATTCCGGCGTCAAGGCTTGGCCGCTGAAGCGGTCATGATCGCCACCGAATACGCCATTCGCCAGCTGGGCGCCAGGCGAGTCCTCCTGCGGATCGACGTTGCCAACGTCCCGAGCGCCGCTGTCGCAGCATCATCCGGGTTCCAGCTCACAGCGGACGAGCCCATCGAGCGAAGGTCGAAGGGGCGACGCGTGCTGCTGCGGACCTGGTGCCGTCACAGCTGAGGAACCAGAATTGATCACCTGGGCAGACTCAAGCCGTCGACCTCTTCGTCCAGCTGCCGGTTCGGAAGCCTTTGCGGATCAGGCGCCAGGTCATCACGGTGATCAGTGCCCAGTTCAGATGGGCCTCGGAGTGTTGGGGAAGACGCTCGTAGCCATGGACGACGGAAGCGGATCACCGCACTCCCGGCAGTACCGCCGGCCCACCTCGCCAGACGCCACACCACGGATCATCCAGCCGCACACACCTCACGACCAGAGTTGAAAAACACCTACTCACTGGCTGCTCGCGCACGTCACCGCACCTGCCGGGTAGGGCGGGGTCGCGCGCCAGCTGGCGGCCCACTGGGCACGCACCCTGCCGGTCACGGTGCGTGATGGGGACTGGTTGGCGGTTGTCGAGAACCGGCTGAAGGATGTGGTGAACACCGAGCACGTCGGCCACCTGGCCTGGGAGGCGGTGCTGGAGTGTGCGCACGCCGGGCAGGAAGCCGCGGCGGCCAGCTCCGGCCCGGCGCTCACCGCCCAGCGTGCCGCGGCACTGGCCGAGTTGCAGCTGGAGAAGGCGATCGCCGACAGAGCACCGACCGACGGCTTTCCTCGCGATCGGAGGAGGGAAATGGGGGATCCCGTGCGTGGTCCGATGACGTGGGCTGCTGACCCGGAGGCAGTGATGTGGTGTGTCACCTTCACCCGGAATATTGCACCAGAGGCGGTGCTGTCGCGCTACGGAGCTGACCTGCAGGGCGCCCGGGTGATGAGTCAGCGCGAGGCAGAAGACCTCGCCTTTGCCAGCTATCAGCGTGGCGCTGAAGGCTCGGTTCTTCGTGCAGGGCCGCTGAAGAGGTGGTCGTTCTGCTTCGAGGAGTCCGGGGTGCTGGGAGTGATGCCTGAAACACTGGCTCAGCTGTCCTGCGGTACGGAAACATTCTGCGTACTTAAGGGCGGTGATGGCACAAACCAGCCCGGCACTGGTCGTCGCTCAGGCCCGCCATCTCCTCCTTGCTCAGCTCCCGCCCCTTCAGCGCTTCGACGAGGGGGAGGAATTGCTCGACGTCGAGGGCGGAGATCAGGCCGGTGTACTGAGATCGCCGTCCACCTGCGTGCCGCCTGGATCGGCTGCGAGGTCGAGCACCGGCACGTCGACCGGCCGCACGCGTCCGCGATCGTCAGTAGCGGCCCCGGACGCTCAACCCAGCACACCCACACCGAGCACAGGCCCCGCCCCCAGGGCGGGGCCTGTGCCGGCCTCAGCACACCGACCCGGACGCCCAGCACCTCGAAGGAGCGGTTCAAGTTGCGCGGCTCGATGGGCGTGCCGTTCTTGGTGGTGAACCAGGCCGTGGCCGCTGCCCTTCCAGGCGTCGCCTGCGGCTGTCCTGTCGGTGGGGCTGATTCTCTGACCCGGACCGACGGATACCGTGGAGGTATGCACAACGACCACCACGACCTCTCCTGGATCGGCGAGCACGCCTGCGCCGACGCGCCGTCTCGCGACACACCAGGTATGCGTGACGGGATCTCGTTGACCGCGATACGCGGCATTGACACGTCCGCGTGGCTCGACCGCCTGGGCGCTGTCACGACCGGGATGCCGGTCGCGTACCGGGACTACACCATCCCGGACGACGTCGAAGGGTCGCTCGCCATGGTCGGAACCAGTGGCGACTGGTCCTTTGTCCTGGAGGACGGGGACGCGGCCACAGTGTTCCTGTCCCAGTTCGACAACGATGACGTCCTGTCCCGTGAAGGAGAGGAGATGGTGTGCGTGACGCTCAACCGCCACGATGCGCCTGCCATGATCCTCTACTCCTCTCCGGCCGATGACCGGATGGCATGGTCGGCTGAATTCGGCACGGCCTTCCTGGACGGGTACTCCGCGCTTCCCGAAGACACCGCGGCCCGCCTGTCCGTTCTTGACGACAGGCTCACTGCTTACGGTGCCGTCCATGCCCGGCTCGCTCCTCCGGCCCGTCCGTGGTCGGAGATGGGCCTGTCGGACTGGGCGCCGGCCGTGTATCGGGCCGTGGGCTGCCTGTTCGGCATCCGGATCGACCGGGACGACGTCGAACAGGGACAGCTGCCCGCGGTGGTACTGCCGCAGCCCGTGTAGAGGCGACCAGGACACAAAGAGGAGAGGGGCGGCACGCCTGGCTGGTGTGCCGCCCCTCCCCTGTGCTGTTACAGGGTCAGCTCGTCTTCATGGTGCACTTGAAGACGCCGTTCTTGTCCTCGCAGTCGCCGCTCATGCCGGTCTCGAGCCAGTACGGGTCGCGGTCGTCGAGACGGAGCTTCTTCGCGAAGCCCGCGGAGAACGCGGACATGGACCCGGAGTTGTGCTTTCCGGAGATCGCCGAGCGTCCGCAGACCTCCTTCCAGGTCGGCTTCATCCCGTCGATGTTGAGCAGGTGCACGCCGTCGGCCTGCTTCTTCGCAAAGGTCTGCACGCACTCGGAGCCGGAAGCCACCGGGTTGAGGCCGTCCTCGCTCTTGGGCTGGCCGGCGCTGTTGTACGAGGCGTTGAACGCGAACTCGTCGCAGTTGGGCTTGTCGGTCGCATCCTGCATCGCGCCCAGGTCGCCGTACTTGTTGGCCCAACCGTCTTCGTCGCAGACCACAGCACGGTTCTTGCCGTTGCGGCCACCTGGCAGGTAGTAGAGCGGCGTGTTACGGGTCTTCACGCCCATGGTGTTCGGCAGCTTCTGCTGCAGCAGCCAGGCGTGTGCCGCGGCCTGCGGGAACTTGGCGGCGTTGAACGTGTACGTGGGGGCGACGTTGACGAAGATGCAGCCGCTCTTGCCGAAGGTCTTCTTCGTGTCGCAGCGGATCATCTCGAGGTCGGACGGGTCGTCCATGCCCCACTGGTAGCCGACGTCCTGGAGGCCGGGCGTGTTACCGGCCTGGAGGATTCCGGCGATGCGGAAGTCGGTGCGGAAGTCGAAGGTCCGCTCCTTCTCCGTGTCGTCCCAGGTGAACGTGGTCTTGAGGTTGGCTTCGTGGGTGTCAGCGGCCGACGTCCACAGCGGCTTGCCGTCCCAGTCCTCGTACGGCGCCTTGCCGGGGTCCTTGCACTGCGTATGACCGGTGCAGAACTGGTCCTTCATGACCATCTCGATGGCCCGGAACAGCGGCGAGATGAGGACGGGCTTGATGTTGACGCGCTGCGTCCAGGTAGTGGTGCCATCCAGCGAGATCTCGCGGGTCATGCTGAAGTACGCGGTGGCGTACGGCTTGCCGTCCATCTTGTAGTAGGCGGGGAGCGTCTTGCTCTCGCACTCGACAGTGCGGGTCGCGAAGGCGGCCCTGCTCTGGCCCGATGGGTTGGTGGCGCACCAGTCGGTCATGCCGTTGGCGGCTCGGAGACCCGGCGCGCGTGCGGCCTTCCTCTTGGCCTGCTTCTGCTGTGCCTTCAGCTTCTGCTGGACCTTGGGGGGCAGTTCGTCGAACGCGAGGGACGGGCCGAAGCACGCCTGGGCGCCGTTCTTGCCGACCGGGCCGCACTGCTCCTTGAGCGGGGCCTTCCTCGCCGTCGGGCTGTTGGAGACGGGAGCTCCGAGGGGTTGGGTGATCAGGCCGGTGGGGACCTGTGCCGACTGGTCCGGGTTGGGGCTGTTCGTATCCGGATCGGGGAGCTTGAGGTCGACGGAGTAATCGCCACCGGTGTTGGTGCCGTTCCCGCTGAACGCCACGCTGACGGCATCGGATGCTCCGCCGTCGTTGGCGGTGCGGACGTTCAGTGTGTGCGAGGCGCGGGCGGCCGCCGAACGCAGGGCGGCGTCGGCGGAACGCAGACCGGTGTCGAACGTCACCGACGTCTTACCAACGGCGTCAACCTGCTTCCACGCGGCACCGTCAAGCTGCCATTCCACCCACTTCGCCTTGTGGCCGGCGGGCAGGTTGACGGTGAACTCGCCCGGCTTACCGTTGTTGGCGACACTGGTCGGCTTGGCCGGCTTCTCCACAACCGGCACCGCGACCTTGAACTTGGACCACGGTGACCAGTCGGACTCGTACGCCTTGCCGTCGTAGGCGGAGGAACGGACGAGGTAGGAGACGCCGTTCTTCAGCTTGCCCTTGGGGACGTCGACCGAGGTGGGCTTGCCGGATGCCACGTATCCGGAAACAAGGACGCCGTACTCGTTGGTGTCGCTCAGCTTGACCTTGGAGACCGGCTTCCACGCGGCGTCTGCGGTCCAGACTTCGAACGTGGAGGTCGCGGTGTCGCCGTCCGGGTCGATGACCGTGTTACGCAGGGTGGGTGTTTCAGTGTTGGTCTGCCACACGCCGGAGGTCTGCGTGAACGGCGGCCCGACCTCGGGGCCCTTGGGGGTGTTCGGTATCCCGTTTGCGGCCCGCGCTGCTGCGCCGGCGCCGAACACGTGGGGCGGTGTCGCCGACGGCTTCTCGTGGACTGCGCTCGCGCTGACGGTGTCGAGGGCGACCGCCGTCTGTGCTCCGGTACCGAGGAGCGTTGCTATGGCTATGGTCACGGCTAGGGAGGTGCGCCTCATGGTGAAGGCGCCCAGTGCCCGGTACTTCACTGTGCTGTTGTCCTGTTCGGTTGCCCTGATGTCGAACCTATGTCCGGCACCAGGCACAGGACTCTACCCCCCGGTCTGGACCAATCTGCGGTCGGGTGAACCAGGGCAACCACCTGATCGCCGGGCAGCGTTCCTCACATCTGCATGAGATGTCGAAGCGTCTCGCCACGGGTGCCCCGCTGCTCCGCCGCCGACCACCAGCTGGTGCGCGACCACATCGACCGGCACCCGGATGCTGGTGAACCGTGCTCAGTTCGACAACACCACCGAGAGCCGCGAGAAGATCCGCGAAAGCGCCCCGGCCGTCCGCAAGATCGAGCACACCCTCGTATACGTCGACCTCGTAGGTTCTTGCCACGGCTTCATGGCCACTCTGGGACGGCTGGTCCCCAAGACGCGCGGCCAGCAGTTCACCGACGACGAGCGTGAGACCGTGCGGCGTCAGCTGGCCCGGGTCCACGCCGCGGCCGACTGGCTGGAGGGCGCCCTCGATCACGGCGAGTTCACCCTGGACGAGCAGCTGACCCAGCTGTTGAAGGGCGAGTAGACCATGCCGCCCCGGCCGAAGAGGCCGGCGCGGCCGCGGGAAGCGCGACCGCTGTCCGAGCACTACGGCGACCTGGTCCGCGTCGCGCTGATGGAGGCCAGACCTGCGGGCCTGCACACCTACCAGCCCTGGACAGCAGGCTGAAGGCCAGCTGTGTGGCGAGTCCGGCAATGAAGGCGCGGCCGGTGAAGAGAGAGAACGACCAGGGGCGAGTCGCCCTTGCGCATCTTGGCTCGCTGCTGGAACCCGGACACTGTCAGGACGAGCGGGTTGATGCCGAGGGCCGTGCGGGACCAGGGGGGTCAGTCGTGTTCGCCGTCACGGTCATCGGGAAGGTGATCAGCAGCAAGCTGAGTGCGGACAGGAGCATGCGGGCGGCCCAAGACACTGGATGCCTGGCCGTTGCTGACCCCGAACACCTCTCAAACTGCTGTCGCGGTGCCGTTCGTACCCGTGGGCAGAGGTAGCGAGTGTGTTCCATATGGCATCGATGACCGGGCTTGAACGCACGAGGACGGTGTCTCGCTCACTCATTGCCCTCGGCCACGGTCTTGGCTGTCGATCAAGCATTGCGACAAGATCGCGGCCGCCTCGAGGTGGAGGGACGGGTCTGGGCGCGACACCCGCTGTGACCTGCGCGAGACTCGAAGGAAGACTGCCGGTCGATACGTTTAAGGGGCCGGAGCATGCATGATGTGCCGTTGTGGCTGTGGATGGTCTTCGCCGTCACCGTATTGGTGTCGTTGGCGATCGATCTCCTTGCGCACCGTCATGCTCACGTGATCGGCTTCCGTGAGGCCGCCGCATGGAGCTGTGTGTGGGTAGGACTGGCAGTCTCCTTTGGTGTCTTGGTGTTTCTCGTGGTCGGCGCGACCGCGGGCGTGGAGTACACCACTGCTTGGCTTCTGGAGAAGAGCCTGTCGGTCGACAACCTCTTCGTCTTCGCACTGATCTTCAGCTACTTCAGAGTGCCCCGCGCCTATCAGCACCGCGTGCTGTTTCTCGGCGTCCTGGGGGCCTTGATCTTCCGTGGCATCTTCCTCGCCGCCGGCGTGGCGGTGGTCAGCCGATTTACCGCCGTCCTGTTCGTCTTCGCCGCCGTCCTCTTCTACAGCACCTACAAGATCCTCAAAGAGGAAGACGACAGCTTCGACCCCGGCAGAAGCATCGCCGTCAGGCTGCTCCGCAGGATCATCCCGGTGAGGGACGACTACGCTGGTACGCGATTCTTCGTCAAGGAAGCCGGTAAGCGCGTCGCCACTCCGTTGCTGGCTGTCGTCGCTGCGATCGAGGCCGCCGACCTCGTCTTCGCCGTCGATAGCGTGCCCGCCGTTCTGGCCGTCAGCAGCGACGCCTTCATCGTCTACACCAGCAACGCTTTCGCCATCCTCGGCCTGCGCGCGCTGTATTTCATGCTCGCCGGCCTGCTGGACCGGTTCCGCTACCTCAGCAAGGGTCTGGCGATCATCCTCGCCTTCATCGGCGTCAAGCTCATCCTCCAGGCATCCCACAAAATGATCAGCACCGCCGTTCCCGAGATCCCCTCCCTCATCAGTCTCGCCGTCATCACCGCCGTCCTAGCCATCTCCGTCGCACTCAGCATGTTGCGCCCAACTCCCGTCCACGCCGAAGCCACGGCCCTCCCAGACGCCGTCGAGCCCACCCGCGGTGCTCCTGCCGCGAGCAGCACAGACCAGACTGCCCCCGCCCGGCCGACCGATCCGCCAGGCACTGACGAAGAACCAGGTGCCGGGTGACTCTCGCCCCGCGCCGAACACGCCTAGGAAAGCTCCACTAGAGTTACAAAAATTCCTAAAATGGCAGTAAAGTGTAGTTATGGGTAGTGAGCAGAAACGCCAGGCGACCACACCGTCGCGATTCGTCTGCCGCTCATGCAAACGGCCGGTGGACGCCGTCGTGGAACGGCACAAGACCATGGGGGTCTTCGTTCCCTGCTGGACCGTAGGCCCCTGTCACAATCCGCACTGTGATCAGTACGTGCCGAAGCAGGTACCGATCAGCTCGGTGCGCAGTGCGGTCTGGAGGAGCGTGACCGGCTGGACTCGCCACTGACCGCGACGGCCGTAGGGCTCCCGGCACCAGAACTGGACTTCACCGACGCCCGGTGTCGAGGGAGCGGGCGGTCGTGCCAGCTTGAGCCGACCATGGCGGGCCCCTCAGCCCGGCCGCGCGGCGGACTCGCCGCCGCTGGCGTGCATGCACCTCCAGCCCATCGCCCGATGATCCACGGAAGCAGACGGCTGTCAGCTGTATGGGATGATGGCGTCCAAGTCGGCCTAGCCGAGAGGAAGGGGCGGGACGGCTTTATGGACCGGTTGCGCATTCGCCAGGCTTCATCCGTTGATGATGCCTTCGTAATGCTCGAATTGGCAGGGGAGCTGGACGTTGCTCATGTCGGCGAGTTCAGTGACGTTGTCGTCCATGCCCTTGCGCGCGGGCATCGGCACCTGCAGCTGGACCTCACAGAGATCACGTGGTGCGACAGCGGCAGCCTCTACACCATTCTCGGTGCCCGCAACGCTGCAAGTCACGCCGGAGGCAGTCTGTCCATAACCGCGGCCAGCCCTGCTGTGCACGCGGCGCTCCAGAGTGCCGGGTTGGGCCACGTTTTCCCGGTGGATGCGGGCTAGGTGACACCGTGACGCACGCTCGCAACGCTGAGGGGTGCGCGCCCGGGCCGGAAGGCGATCCGTGGCAAGTGAGAACCCTTTGTCGCGGTGCAGGGCGCGGTAAATGAGGGCGCAGTCGGTAGCGATGACGGTGAAGCCGGGGACGCCGCCTGCTGGAACACCGCATTCGACAAGGGCGTCCTGGTCGGCCTGCTCTGCCCGGAGTGCCAGATACCCGAAGAGAATGCCCAGGCGGTAGGGAAACCCGGCGCGCTCGACTAAGCGAACACCGCGCCGGACGCCGAGGCCCCGACGATGATCGCCCGGACGGGAGTCGTCGGGACATGAAGAACAAACTCAGCAAGTCGTGAGTCTCTCGTCAGTCAGGCCTAGGCAGAAGTTCATCCGCGAACTCATCGTCCAGGGCACCAACGAGGGCCTGGACGCGGCCCGCGCCCGCGGCGCCCGCCTCGGTCGTCCGCCGGCCATGGCTGAGGAACAGGTATGTCACGCCCGCGACCTGCTCGCCCGCCCGGAGAACACCGTCACCTCGATCGCGAAGCTCCTCGGCGTCTCCCGCGACACCATCTACCGCTACGTGCCCGAACTGAAGGGCGGCCGGCTCGCGCTCGCCGAGAAGACCAACACGGCAGAACTGCCCCGGCCCTCCAGGTCAGTGGACTGATCACCACCGTTTGCGGCTGGTGACAGCGTTCTTACCGGCACCCCAACAGGGCGTGGAGGGGCAGGTGTTCCTCGGCCGGGTGTCTGAACGGCTGGTCCAGGTGCAGCGTGTACTGGTTGCGGCGTCCCACCCGTTGGCGGCGCAGGTAACCCGCCTCTTCCAGTTCAGCCACGATGCCCCCGGCACGGCGCTCGGAGATCTGGCAGAGGGCGGCCATTCCCCGCAGAGTCACCGTTGGATCCCGCACGATCGCTAGCAACACCCGTGCATGGTTTGTCAAGAACGTCCATTCCCTGGTCTCGCTGGCCATGCCCCTCTCCGCTCCTTGGTGCCCGCATATGAACGTCAGTCCGGGATTTCCGGATACACGCTTCTGCCTACGCTCTCGCATTTCGAAGCGCCACCACGCGCTCCAGGCGCCAACGGGCCCGGAATTCACCCGAATGGTCGCCTGCACCCCTGACGGCAGAGTGGCCCGATCAAGCGAAATGTGAAACAGGCAATGAGCGCACCCGCACAGCGTGCACAGCTGCGTCCCCGGGTTCTCCGCGGCGTCCAGGGCCCGCTGCACATCGAGCAGCGGCGCACCCTCGGGTGCCTCTTCGCAGTCCAGCGCGTGCAGCACACCGCGGGCCGGGCCCCGTTTGTTGCGCACCTTCGCCAGGACCCAGCCCGAAGGCCGACGCTCCCCGAGGACATCGCCGACCACCGACGTCGGCGATGTCGGCGATGTCGGCGATGTCGGCGATGTCGGCGAAAGAAGCTCGGCGGCAACCTGCTCGTAGTCGGCACCGTCGACCGACCGCACATGGTCGGGCGCGCGGACCCATACCCGGTACTCCGCCGCCTCCACGCAGCCGTCCTCCAGGTCCCGGTCCCGAAACGAGCAGTCCCACGAGGTACAGCCAGCCCGTCTCGGTCTTCCGCCGCCTCCACAGCCGCGCGACGACCTCCTGCCCGACTGCCCGAGCACCGGGTCCGCGGGCAGCACGACCCGCACCGGCACCGGCTGCGCTGCGTCGCCGGAAGGCGTGGTCACGGCCCCACGGTAGACAGCCCGACCCCGAGGCCCCCACCGGAAGGGCGTGCCGTTCGAGGGACTCGAATCGCCATACTTTATCCACAGCTCAAACGGTTTTACGGTTCGTATCCCGCTTCCGGGTGTGAGGTGCCAGGACGCACACCGAAAGGGCACGGCCGATGGCACAGACGAAGTTCGACAAGCAGCTCGAGGAGAACGCGGACTCCCTTATACGCGGTATCCCCCGGATCCTGGCCGGCCGGGACCTGGACGGCGTGCAGCGCACCAACGCCACGTTCTGGCGCGCGGGTACCCGCATCCTGCCCAAGGTGGAGGCCGGCGTCCCGCGCCGCTCCTACCAGGCCGGGTGGCGGCGCCTGTCCTTCCGCCTCCTCCTGGGCTCCAAAGTACTGCGCGCCTGGGAGTCCTCGTGGGTCGTAGGCGTCCTGCAGACCCCCGACTACGCACGCGCCGTGTCCACCCGCTCCGCCGAACTTCACCAAGCCCCACGGGACGTCGAGGAAGCCGTCCGCGCCCGCATCAGGCGCCAGGAGCTGCTCTACAGCGGGGACAGGCGTTACCACATCGTCGTGTGGGAACCGGCCCTACGGCCCCTGATCTGCTCACCCTCGGTGCTCGCCGCCCAGCTCGACCGCCTGACCGGCGTCATCGGCATGGACACTGTGGAGCTCGGCATCGTGCCGCTCACCGCGTCGCTGAAGGTCCCGCCCGGCCTGAGCTCTTGGATCTACGACGACCGCCAGGTCGTCACCGAGACCTGGCACGCGGAACTCTAACTGGATGACGCCGACACCCTCGCCCTCTACCTGCGGACCTGGAAGACACTCCGCGAATCCGCCGTGTACGGGCCCGACGCCCACAACGTCATCAACACCGCCAGGCGCGCCTTGAACCCGCGCTGACGAACCGACTTCCTGCGCCGCCCGGCGATCGCCTCGAAGGCGATGGCCGACGACACGGCCCGGCGTGCCGTGAATGAGGTGCAGTTCGACCGCTTCCGCCAGCAGGCCCAGTACGTGCGCCAAGAGGCCGCCCCGTAGCTGCAGCGCATGGAGCACAGCACTCAGTTCATGGACATGGTCCCGACCTGCGTCCCGTCGTCGCCACCGCGGTGCAGGATCGTGCCGAGCCTGAAAAGCGAGCACTACGACGATGCCGAACGCGGCACCATCGAACGCGGCCTCTGTCGTGTTCGCGCCGCCGAGAGGAAGAGTTAGACGCCTGCTGTGGGTTTGGGGGGTCAGTCTGTGCTGACGGCGGTCAAGGGAGGTGTGTCCGCCCCGCGGGTGGCGGGGGTTTTGGTGGGGCGGTAGGCGATGAGGACGGCGGCGATCGCCGCGGCGAGGACGAGGATGCCCGAGGCCCAGTAAATGGCGGTGGAGAAGCCATGGACGAGGGCGTCGTCCTTCATCTGGGCGACGGCCTCGCGGGTGGCGGGGCGGTGGGTGCGGAAGTAGTCGGCGGTGGCGCTTGTGGCGATGGTGTTGAGCAGGGCGGTGCCGATGGCGCCGCCGATCTGCTGTGAGGTGTTGACCATGGCGGAGGCGACACCGGCGTCCTGATGGCGTACGCCGACGGTGGCCAGGCTGATGGCGGGCATGAAGGCGGTGCCGAGGCCAAGGCCCATGAGGAACATGCCGGGCATGACGACGGCTGGGTACGAGCTGGTGGGGGTGATCTGGGCGAGCAGCGCCAGACCGGCCGCGGCGGTGAGGAAGCCGGGGACCATCAGGACGCGGGCGGGCAGGCGGGGGGCCAGGCGGGCGCCGATCCCGATGGAGCCGGCCATCATGCCGGCGGTCATGGGCAGGAAGGCCACGCCGGTGAGCAGAGGGCTGTAACCGAGGACGGTCTGCAGGTAGAAGGTCATAAACAGCAGCAGGCCGAACATACCGACCACGGCGGTGGCCAGCGACAGGTAGGCGCCGCCGCGGTTGCGGTCGGTGACAACCCGCAGGGGCAGCAGCGGGGCCTTGACCCGGCTTTCCACCAGGGCGAACAGGGCGAGCAGCACCATGCCGCCACCCATCAGGGACAGGGTGAGGGTGCCACTCCAGCCGTCACTCTCGGCCTTGGTCAGGCCGTAGACGAGGCTGATCAAACCGGAGGTGGCGAGCAAGGCACCGGGAATGTCGAGGCGCGCGCGATGGTGGGGAGCGGCGGATACGCGGATCTCACGCCAGGCGCCGAAGGCGGCCAGTACGGCGAAGACGATGTTGACGTACAGCGTCCAGCGCCAGTTGAGGTACTCGGTGAGCACGCCGCCCAGGAGCAGCCCGATGGCCGCGCCGCCGCCGGCCAGTGCGCCGTAGATGCCGAACGCCTTGGCGCGTTCCTTGGGTTCGGTGAACATCGTCGCGATGAGTGAGAGGGCGGCGGGGGCGAGGAGGGCGGCGAAGACGCCTTGGAGGGTGCGGGCGCCGATCAGCATGGAGGTGCTGACGGCGGCGCCGCCGAGGGCGGAGGCGGCGGCGAAGCCGAGGACGCCGGTGATGAATGCCTGCTTGCGGCCCCACAGGTCGGCTATCCGGCCGCCGAAGAGGAGCAGGCCGCCGAAGGCGAGGGCGTAGGCGGTGACCACCCACTGCCGGCTGCTGTCGGAGAAGCCGAGGTCGTGCTGGGCGGAGGGCAAGGCGATATTCATGATCGTGCCGTCCAGGACGACCATGAGCTGGGCCAGGCAGATGAACACCAGCGCCTTCCAGCGCCGGGGATCCGCCACCGCGGGCGTGGATATGGACATGGGTTGACCAGCCTTCTCGGCAAGAACGGAAAGGGAAGAAGTGAGGCGGGGGCAAGGCCGGCCGCCACGCAAGGGGACGGTGGACCATCCACCCACCGCATATCCACGATAGAATGATTCCACGATGGAATCAAATGAGGCCGGGAAGGTACTCTGGCGTCCCTGCTGGTGCATATGGCCAGCCGGGCGGAAGAACGGACACAGGTGATGGAGCAGACGCACGACCAGGCGCGAACCGCCTCCAGTGAGGCAGCCCGGCGGGGCCAACAGCACGGCCTGCTGGAAGGGCTGCGGATCTACGGTGCGGACTACGCGGACATGCGGCGGCTGTTCGCCCGCTGGCTGGACCTCCACGCCACCGACGCCGCGGCGCTGATCGAGGTCGCCAACTGCGAACTGCGCGAGGACCTGCTCACCCCCGCCCGCCTGAGCGAACGCATCCAGCTCTCTCCCAACGCCACCTCCGCACTGCTCAACCGCATGGAGCAGACCGGTCACATCCTGCGCACCCGCGAGCACACCGACCGCCGCGTCGTCACTCTGCGCGCCGGCGAACAGGCCCGGCTGCTCGCCGAACAGTTCTTCACCCCCGTAGCCCGCCGCACCCAGGCCGTCATCGACCGCTATCCGGCGGAACTGGTCGAACAGTTCCAGCAGCTCCTCGACGACCTTCACCACACGATGCGCACCTGCCTGACAGAGGCAGGCAAGGCAGCCCGCACAGCCCAGCACCCCGACGCCTCCAGCGCCTGACGGACTCGCCACACCGAACCGAAGGTGCGCCCCCCATTGGGCGCGTTCACCCATTCAGCCCGGGTCGCGGCGCTCGGCTGACCAGCACAGGACCACCATGTTGTGAAGGAAGATCCGCAACGCCTGGAGCACATCATGATCAGGAAACTGCATGACGCAGGACTCCGCAGCGAACATGCCTACACCGCTGCCCTGGCCTCCATCGGGCTGTCGGTCCTGTCCTGGGCCGCCTCCGCCAAAGCTGAACCAGCCGGCATCGACCGTGCCGACCGCTGGGGCATCTTCGTAGGCGAATGGGCCCCCACCTTCTTCGGCCTCGGCCTGGCCCTCGCCCAGTACGAAGACGACTGAACCTCCCCCCCTTGCGGCGAGGTGTTGATCCGACGGCACAGCACTGACCACGCCGAGGTCGCCGACCACGGTCGCCTTGTTTGGCACACGCACAGGCGGCGGCAAGATTGTCGGCAGTCCCGGCGGGGGCGTAGGCGAAGCCGTCGCATTCCTCCAAGGCCCGCGGCTCGTTAGGGGGAGGTGGCTCGCGCCGCCGTGCAGCGGCCGGTGCTGGCGCCAGACCTCCATCGGTCCCGGCGCTGGCGTACGCGGTCAGCGGGTCACCGCCGTCGGCGCGCGGGACGGCTGCTTCGGCGGTCCTGGTCGGGAGTGGTTGCCCACGGCTCCGATGCTCTCAGGCTGCGCCGGCGGTCGGGCGGGAGACGGCGAGATCCGCCGCGCGGGTGCGGACCTCGTCCATCGCGGCCATCCGGTAGGGCCGGGCGGCATCCAGCGGCGTGTTGAGGCGGGAGGCGACCAGGGTGAAGTCGATACGGGCGGCCTCGCTAAGCGCCTGATGGGCTGCGGCGGCGCCTCACTCCGGCTCGTTCTCCGCGAACAACGGGGCGGCCAGCCAGGGCGAGCGCGTCCGTGAAGTGATCACTGGCGCGCCGGTTCCGGCCGTGGCTATGCAGGTCGCGGGCGGAGACCGCGGGCGCTGGCGTGCTCGGCGGCGACGAAGTACGCCACACACTGCGGCACGTCACTGCCGAGGCCGCCTGCGACCAGTTCGTGCGGCGCCAAGGTGGCGCCACGCACCTTGCTCGTCGCCGAGGGCCGCGTGCACCCGTCCAGTCTGGGAGGCGACCAGTGCCCGAGGCGGAGATGGTTGCCTTCTTCGCGGCCTGGTGAGACATACGGGTGACGACCTCCACCCCGCGGTCCATCTGCCCGGCTTCGTAGGCCGCGCAGATGCCGTACGACCAGTACCGCTGGGCGGTGGCGTACCGACCGCAGTCGTGGCTGACCCGTCCGGCCAGCGCGGTGAGGTCGGCGGCCGCCGTCGAACACCCGGGCCTTCAGGCGGGACGGGACGCCATCCTGGATGCGGCGGGCGGCTTCGGCGGGCTGGGCGACGATCGCGGAGCGGTACAGGCCGCCTGACCTGGCGGCGACGCGACGACATCCACGGAGCCTTCCTCAGCCTCGCCGCGTGCCTGATCACCCACCGACACGTCCAACGCCTTATCAGCACCTCTTAGTCCCTGTTCCATCGAATCTCGGATGCATGCACCTCATTCGCGCCGTGGCTGAGCTGGGGGCGAGGATGCGGGGACGGCGATCCGCCCGGCCGTCTCACGGAGCCAGATATGAGCGGCGTCGTGCGTGTGCACGGGATGCCACCACAGGGCCTCCTGGACGGGTACGGCTTCGTAGGGGCACTCCATGACGCGTACGGGAGCCACGCCGCGCAGCCGGTCGGCGAGCAGTTGCTGGATGAGGGCGATGCGTCGGGTCCCGGCGACGAGCCAGGGCAGCGCCTGGAAGCTGTCGACGGAGACCTCCGTCCTGGGTTCGATGCCCAGCATGCCGAGCTGCCGGACCGCAGGCGCGTCGTACGTGCGCTGGTAGGTCACCCACGGCAGGCGGCGCAGGTCGTCGAGCGTGAGGCGTTCGCCCACGTCGGGATGGTCGTCAGAGACGAGGAAGACCCAGCGGTCGCGGTACAGCTCGACCGCGGGGAACCCACTGATGACGCCGTGCGGCATGAGCAGTCCGTCGGCTGTGCTCAGCAGCGTCCCGGTGTTCTCGGTGACGTCCGTGGGCGTCTGCTGGAAGCGCAGACGGATGCCCGGGGCCTCGGCGTGGACCGTGCGGGCGAGTTCGGCGCCGAAGACCGCCACGGCGTAGTCGGAGGCGATGAGGGTGAACGTGTGGGTCTCATGGGCCGGATCGAAGTCGGCCTGACTGGTGAAGACGCGTTCCAGCAGGTCGCAGGCGGTGGCCGTCCGGTCGAGGAGGACCTGCCCCAGGGCAGTCAGTTCGTACCGGCTGCCGACGCGGGAGAGCAGGTCGTCGTCGAAGTGGCGACGCAACCGGGCCAGGGCGGCGCTCATGGCGGGCTGGCTGAGTCCGACGCGCTGCCCGGCGCGCGTGACGCTGCGCTCCTCTAGGAGGGCCCGCAAAGCAGTGATGAGGTTGAGGTCCAGGCTGGCCAGGTTCACGGTGCTTCCCCAGGGGCGATGGCCGCCGCTTCATTCACGGCATGGATGGAAGGCATCCACCGAATCTATTTCCCTTATCCGGGGTGCTCGGGCCAGATTAGTTCCCATCGCAATCGGGAGGACATCTTCGTGACACCCGCAGCATCTTCCGCCCTCTTCTCCGGCCCTTTCGCCCTCGGCACGTTCTCCGTCTGCGGATTCGGCACTCCGTCCTACCCGGGCCTGGTGACACCGGACGGCGAGGTACTGGACCTGCGCGCGGCGCTGGACGAGCCGGGCCTGACCGTCGTCACGCTTCTGGAGCGCTGGGACACCGTGCTGCCACGTCTGCGCGACCTCGCCGCCTCCCGGACAGGGGACCGGCGGCCGCTGGCCGAGCTGGACGTGCACGCCCCGGTCGAGCCGCGGCAGGTCTTCCAGTCCGGCGCCAACTACCGTCAGCACGTCATCGATCTGGAGATGGCGCACCGCTCGTCCGACGACGCGCGCACGGAGGTCGAGGCGCGGGCCGAGATCGCGGAGATCATGGACCGCCGCGCCGCGGAGGACCTGCCATACGTGTTCATCGGACTGCCCAGCGCGATCACCGGTCCGTACGACGACGTGGTGCTGCCCCACTGGTGCGGGAAGCCGGACTGGGAGCTGGAGTTGGCGGCCGTCATCTCCAAGCCCGCCCACCGGGTCCCCGTCGAGGAGGCCCTGTCGTATGTGGCGGGTTACACCATCGCCAACGACCTGACCGACCGTGCCTGTGTCTTCCGCCGGGACATGCCCGCCATCGGCACCGACTGGCTGCGTTCCAAGAACGCGCCTGGCTTCACCCCGCTCGGCCCCTGGCTGGTCCCGGCCGCGTTCCTCGCCGACCCCGGCGACCTCCGGGTCACGCTGAAGCTGAACGGCGAGACCATGCAGGACGAGTCCACCCAGGACATGCTCTTCGGTGTCGCGCGCCTGATCTCGTACGCCTCCCAGACGGCTCGGCTCCTGCCCGGCGACCTGGTGCTGACGGGTAGCCCGGCCGGCAACGGCATGCACTGGGGCCGGCTGCTGCGGGACGGCGACGTCATGGAGGGCTCGATCACCGCGCTCGGCACCCAGCGCACGCGCTGTATCGCGGAGCAGGCATGAACCTCGACCGTACGGACCCTGAGGGTGCGATAGCCGAGGCCGCCAAGGCGTGCTCGAACTGGGGACGTTGGGGCGCGGACGACGTGCTCGGCACGCTCAACTTCCTGGACGCCGCCAAGCGGCGCGAGGGCGCCGCGCTCGTACGCAGAGGTGTGAGCTTCTCGCTCTCGCAGAGCTTCGACATGAACGGCCCGCAGAAGGGCTGGCGCAGACGCACCAATCCGGTCCACACCATGCTGGACACCGGAACCGACGCGGCTCTGGGCAACCAGGGCTTCCCGCACGGCATCGGCGGCGCCGACGACGTGATCGCCATGCCCCTGCAATGCTCCACCCAGTGGGACGGGCTCGGGCACATCTTCGACCACGGCAAGGCGTGGAACGGCAGGGACGCCGCCGAGACCGTCACATCCGACGGCGACCGGGTCACCGGCATCGAGCACATGGCCCCGTACGTCGCCGGGCGCGGCGTACTCCTCGACGTCGGCCGGGTCATCGGTGAGAACGGCGAACTGCCCGACGGGTTCGCCGTCACCGAGGAGCACCTCACCGCCACGGCCGAGGCGCACGGCGTCACCGTCGGCCGCGGCGACATCGTCGTCGTACGCACCGGACAGCTCTCCCGCACCAGGCGGGACGGGTGGGGCGACTACGCGGGAGGACCGGCGCCCGGCCTCTCGTTCACCACCGCGGGCTGGCTGCACACCAGCGCGATCGCCGCGATCGCCACCGACACCTGGGGCTTCGAGGTCCGGCCAGGCGAGTTCGACCACGCCTTCCAGCCGCTGCACCAGGTCGCCATCCCCCACATCGGCCTGCTCATCGGCGAGATGTGGGACCCGGACGCGCTCGCCGAGGACTGTGCGGACGACGGGGTGTACGAATTCTGGCTCACCGCCGCACCTCTGCCCATCACCGGGGCCGTCGGCTCCCCGGTCAACCCGATCGCCGTGAAGTAGCCCCGAGCGTGCCAGGTGCGACGCGTCCTGGACAGCCGTACCGCACCTGGTTCCCGACAGCACCGAACCCGCCTCCGGTCGCCGCCCAAGGACCCGCGGGCCCCTCACACGGGAGGAACCCGAACATGACCCACCCCCGTACCGTCCTGATAGTCGGCGGAGGCACCGCAGGCAGCGCACTCGCCGTCCTGCTCCGCAGAGCCGGTATCGCCGTCGACCTCGTCGAGGCCAAGGCCGACTGGAACGCCACGACAGGCTCCGGCATCACCCTGCAGGGCAACGCGCTGCGCGTCCTGCGCGAGATCGGCGTGTGGGCGCAGGTGAGCGCCCACGGTTTCAGCAGCGACGGTGTCACCATCGTCGCCCCCGACGGCACCGAGATCTTCACGCAGGAGGACGTGCGCACCGGAGGCGACGACCTCCCGGCCACAGTCGGCATGCAGCGTCCCGCGTTGCAGAGGATTCTCATCGAGGCCGTACGGGCATCGGGCACCCGGATCCGGCTAGGCTGCACCATCGACACGCTGACGCAGGATGCCGCGGGTGCCGACGTCTCCTTCACCGACGGCACGGCCGGCCGGTACGACCTGGTGGTGGCCGCCGACGGGCTGAACTCCCGCACGCGCGAACTCATCGGTGTCACCGACAAACCCGCCCCGACCGGCATGGCGATCTGGCGCGCTCCCGCGCCGCGCCCGGCGAGCGTCACCCGCACCCACCTCGCGTATGGCGGCCCGGCCTACATCGCCGGGTTCTGCCCCACCAGTGAGACCACCGTCTATGCCTACCTCGTCGAGCCGAACCGCGACCGGGCGTCGATCGACCGCGCCGCGTACGCCGACGAGATGCGCCGCCTCGCCGAGGGATATGGGGGTCACTGGGAGGAGATCCGGGCCTCGATCACCGACCCGGCGCAGGTCAACTACACCTGGTTCGACCGGCATCTGGTCGAGGGAGCCTGGCATCGCGGCCGGGTGGTGCTCGTCGGGGACGCCGCCCACGCCTGCCCGCCCACGCTGGCACAAGGGGCCGCCATGTCCCTGGAGGACGCCTGGGTCCTCGCCGACCTGCTCGGCTCCCGGGCGACCTGGGACGACGGCCTGTTGACCGCCTACCGCGACCGCCGCATGCCGCGCGTACGCATGGTCGTCGACGCCTCCGTGCAGATCGGCCAGTGGCAGCTCGACGGGGTCCGCGACGCGGACGTACGCGGGCTGATGGGCCGCACCCTGGACACACTGAAGGAACTCCCGTGACCGCTCTCACGGCGACCGCCCCCACGGTGGACGTCCACGCCCACCTCCTGCTTCCCCAGGTGGAAGAGGCCGTGGCCGGGCACCCCGCACTGACCGAGGCCCGCGACCTCGACGCCCGCCGCAACGGGCCCGAGGCACTGGCCGTCAACGGCCCGATGGTGCGAAGGCGCATCCCGCTGCTCACGGACGTCGGCGAGCGGCTCACCGCCATGGACGCGGCGGGCGTCGACATCCAGCTGGTGTCCCCGTCGCCGTCCCACTACCACTACTGGGCCGACGCGGAACTCGCCCGCACGCTCTACCAGTCGGCGAACACCGGCACCGCCGCCCACTGCGCCGGGGCCCCCGACCGCCTGTACGGACTGGGCCTGGTACCCCTCCAGCACCCCGAACTCGCCGTCGAAGCCCTCGACCACGCCCTGGAGCAAGGCCTGCTGGGCGTCGAGATCTCCTCGCACGCGCCCGGCCGTGAACTGTCCCATCCGGCGTACGAACCGCTGTGGGCCCGCGCCGCCGACACGGGAGCGGTGCTCTTCCTGCACCCCTTCGGCTGCACCCTCGACGAGCGCCTCGACCGCTGGTACCTGTCCAACACCGTCGGCCAGCCCACCGAGAACGCGGTCGCCCTCTCCCACCTGATCTTCTCGGGTGTCCTGGACCGGCACCCGGGCCTGAAGCTGATCGCCGCGCACGGGGGCGGCTATCTCCCCGCCCACAGCGGCCGCTGTGACCACGCCTGGCGGGCCCGCCCCGACACGCGCGGCTGCGCGCGGGAACCGAGCAGCTACCTCCAGCGCCTCTGGTTCGACTCCCTCGTCCACGACCCGGCCGTCCTGCTGGAACTGGTCCGTGTCGCCGGGCCGGACCGTGTCCTGCTCGGCTCCGACTTCCCCTTCGACATGGGTACCGACGACCCGGTGGGCGCCCTGCGCGCCGCCGGTCTGCCCGATGCCGACTTCCACGCCGTACGCGGAGCCAACGCGACGGCTCTCCTCCTCCGGAAGGACTGACATGCGTCTGCTCACGCATCTGCGGCACGTCGACCTCGCCGTGCCCGACTACGACAAGCAGCTCGACTTCTACGCGGGGGTCTGGGGCCTGACCAAGGTCGCCGAGGACTCCGGCCTCTCCTTCCTCGCCGCCGAAGGCTCGCCGGAGCAGTACGTCGTACGACTGCGCAAGGCCGACGAGAAGCGCCTCGACCTGGTCTCCTACGGCGCCGCGAACGCCGCCGATGTGGACACCCTCGCCGAACGTCTCCTCGCCGGCGGCGTCCAGCTGATCTCCCGGCCGGGACCCGTCGACACCCCGGGCGGCGGCTACGGCTTCCGCTTCTTCGACGTGGACGGCCGCACCATCGAGGTCTCCGCCGATGTCGAGGCCCGGCACCACCGCCGTATCGAGGAGAAGGAGGCCATCCCGGTCCGCCTCTCCCACGTCGTACTCAACTCCCCCGACCTGAACCGCACCAGGGCCTGGTACGAGCGGTTCCTCGACTTCGCGCTGAGCGACACCCTCAGCTCCCCGCACATAGGCGAGGTCATGCACTTCATGCGGATCAGCAACCAGCACCACTCCATGGCCCTGGCCAAGGGGCCGCACACCTCGCTGCACCACATCTCCTTCGAGATGCGCGGCCTGGACGAGTACATGCGCGGCTCGGGCCGTGTCATGCGCGCCGGATTCCGCAAGATCTGGGGTCCCGGCCGACACCTGGCCGGCGACAACACCTTCACGTACTTCCTCGACCCGCACGGCAACACCGTCGAATACACGACGGAGTTGGAACTGCTCGACGAGGACACGTGGCACCCGCACGTCTACGACTTCTCCCAGCCGGAAGTCACCGACCAGTGGGGCACTGCCAACCCCATGAACGAACTGGTTGCCAAGGAATCCTTCAACGACGTGGACCGCGGAGTGTTCACCGCCCCGCCGGTCTGACCGTTCCCTAGTCCCGGGGACGCGGCACCTTATGTCGATGCCTAACCGCCTGCCGCGCCCCCGGTTTCCCACCCCTGGAGCCCCTCCCATGCGCTTCGCCAGATACGAACATCTCGGCCGTCGGCGTCTCGGCGTCGTCGAGGACGACGGTCGTCTGTACCCCGTCCCCGGCCACGACTCACTCCGCGACCTGCTCCGCACCGGCAGGCTCCACGAGGCGGGCGCCGCCGCCCTCGGCGTACCCGCCGGGCCGAAGCTGGGGGACGTGACACTGCTGCCGCCGCTGCAACCCCCGACCGTGCGGGACTTCGTCACCTTCGAGGAGCACGTGGAAGGCGTACGCCGCTCCGTCGACGGCACAGTCGGCGCGCCGGCCCAGTGGTACGAGGCCCCCACCTTCTACTTCACCAACCCCTACGCCATCGCCGGCCCCTACGACGACGTGCCGATGCCCCCGGGCTCCTCTGTCTTCGACTTCGAACTGGAAGTAGCCGCCGTCATCGGCCGCGAGGGCCGCGACCTCACCCCCGAGCAGGCCCGCGACCACATCATCGGCTACACGATCTTCAACGACTGGTCGGCCCGCGACCTCCAGTCCGCCGAGATGAAGGTGGGCCTCGGCCCCTGCAAGGGCAAGGACACCGCCACCACACTCGGCCCGTACCTCGTCACCGCCGACGAACTGGAGCCCTACCGCGACACCGACGGCTTCCTGCGCCTGGCGCTGACCGCCGAGGTCAACGGCGAGGTCATCGGCACGGACCTGCTGTCCAACATGAGCTGGACCTTCGAGGAGATGGTCGCCTACGCCTCGCGCGGCACGTACGTCATGCCCGGCGACGTCCTGGGCTCCGGCACCTGCGGCAACGGCGGCTGCCTCGCCGAACTCTGGGGCGTACGAGGCGAACAGTCACCACCGCCACTGAAGCCCGGCGACACAGTCACCCTCACCGTCGAAGGCATCGGCACCGTGTCCAACACCGTGGCCACCGGAACGAACCCCGCCCCGGTGCCCACCGCCCGCAAGCGTGCGCGGGCCCGGCCGGTGGCGACGACCCTGGCCCCCTCCTGGGCCAGGGCCCTGGATTCGGCAGCGGGGGCCTGAAGAGCCCCACGTCGGTGCGGGCAAGGGTGCCGGGCCCAGTGGGCGCTGGGCGTGGGTGGGGTGCGGGGCGTTCAGGGATGTGTTCCAGCTGCGGTTTCGGCGGCGTACCGCAGCCCGTGCCCGAAGGGATAGAGCGTATCGGCGCTCTCCTGTGGGACATCGGGACGACCGGCCTCGACCTAGGCCGTTTCCTTCGGATCATCTGATCGTTGGTTTGGTTGTGTCGCTGACTGACGCGCAGTGGGCGCGGATCGAAC
>NZ_JASCXL010000135.1:0-25052 GCF_030010595.1 Streptomyces sp. CC224B
CCCCCCCCCCCCGGCCCCCCAGCTTATACCTTGTTTGCTCACCCCCCCCCCCCCCCCGCCGCGGGCGCCGCCCCGCCCCCCCCCCCCCCCCCCCACGACGATGGCAGCGCCGACTGGACCACCACTGACCGACGAGTGACCGGCCACTGGCACGACGGACGGTCGGCTGCGCCGGCTGCGGGAGCCCCGCTGCTCCGCTCGCCGCCCGGGGCGGGGGTCAGGCAGGTGGCAGGAGACCCTCTTCCTGGGCGACGTGGGAGCAGGCCATGGCCGCAGCCGTCATACCGAGCCGGTCGAGCACCTCGATGGACTCCAGCAGGATCCGGGCGTCGGCGTCCGCCATGGCATTCCCGCAGCGGTCGCGTTCGGCCAGGTCCTCGGCGGCCGTGGCGGTGCGCAGCTCTGTGACGCGGGCGGCCAGAGTGTCGCGGCTGACCTCCATGGCGACGATGCCGCGTACCGCGCGGGCGATGTCCTCATCACTCAAGTCGTTCATGCCCTCCCAGACGGTTCCCGACTGCCCCTCGTCACACCGCAGCCCCGCCTGTGAGGCAGAACACGGCGATCCCGCGCGTGTCCCTCTTCGACCGCTCCCCCACCATGCCCCTCGCCGAACCGCTCGACGCACCGGCCCCGCTGCCGTCCGTCGTCAGCAACAGCACGCGTACCCTCCCGGTGCCGCTGCGGCCGCACCGAGCGCGGGAAACCCCTTCCACTTGGCGGGTTTGGGGATTGCGGGTGGCATGGGCACGGCCAAAACTGAGGTGCGGATGCTCCTGGGACTGCTGCCGAGGCGGGGAAGGAACTGTCCCATGCGACTGGGCCTCATCGGCGCGGGGCGGATCGCAGGCTTCTACGCGTGCGTGCTGAACGCCCTCGACGGTGTGGAGAGCGTGACGGTCGCCGCGGCCCATGCGCACAGCGCACGCCGCCTCGCACGGAACACCGGAACCGTTCCGGCCCGGAGCGTCGACCCTGGAGTGCGGAGCCGTCGCGGTGTGCACGGCCACCCGCCACAACGGCGCCGGGTACGACGTCCGCCTGGAGGCGTGCGGGGCGAAGGGGGCGTTGGCGGCGGGCCTCGACGAGCGCGGTCCGCTGCCGTCGGCGGACGGCCGGCGGGCGCCGACGGGGCCCGTGTATGCGGATCTCCTGGACCGGTTCGCCCACGCGTTCCGCGCGGAGCTGCGCTTCTTCCTGCGGGTCGCCGCGGGGAAGGCTGCCAGCCCCTGCACCGGAGAGGACGCCCTGGCCGCGCTGCGCGTGGCAGAGGCGGCCGAGCGGTCCCTGCGGGAGAGGAGAGCCGTGCGCGTGGAGCGAGCCGATGCGGCGGTTGGCCAGGTAGCTGGATGGAAGCCGGTCATCCGGGCGGAAGAGCGGAAGACGAGGAAGACGCGGAAGACGGGAAACGAGAGGGCGAGGGCTCGGACATGTCCCCACAGCGGGTGCTCCTGATCAGCCCCAAGACGTCGTTCGGGCGCAATCTGCAGCGGACCTACGCGGGTGGGCTCGGCACGGCCAACATGGACGAGCACACCTTCCTGCCGCCCCTGGACCTGCTGCGTCTCGCCGGGGTCCTGCGGGCGGACGGGTTCGTCCCCGTGGTCGTGGACGAGGAAGTGACCGGTCCCGCCGACCCCCGCGCGGGCGACTCGGTGATCTGCCACGTGTCGCTGGCGAGCATGCGCGAGGACGTGGCCCGCCTGGCGGAGTTCGTTCACGCAGGGGCGCGCTGCTACGCGTACACCAGCATCCGCCGTCTGGACCAGTGGCAGGAGATCCTCGGCCTGAGCGGGTGCCACGGGGTGCTGCTGCCCGAGGCGGTGTCCGCCGCGGGACGGATTCTGGCCGGAGCGGCGGAGGGGCCCGGATGCGTCACCACCGAAACCGCCGCCGACGCACGGCTGTTGACCCACGCCTTCACGGACCTGAGTGCGGAGCCTCTCCCCGCGCGTGACCTGATCGACCACCGGGACTACGCCTTCCCGGCCCTCGACGGCCACCGGATCACCACCATGAACGCGAGTTTCGGCTGCCCCTACCCCTGCGGCTTCTACTGCCCCTATCCGCTGGGCGAGGGCAGGAGCATCCGTACGTATCCGGTGGAGAGGATCGCCGAGGAGTTCGAGCAGTGCGCGAAGCTCGGCATCACGGCCGTGGTCTTCAGGGACCCCGTGTTCACCTTCCACCGGCAGCGCACGGTGGAGCTGTGCGAGGCGATCCAGCGCACGGGAACAGGCCTCAAATGGTGGTGCGAGACACGCATCGACCGTCTGGACGAGGAACTCATCCGGACCATGGTGGAGGCCGGATGCGTGGGCGTGGAAGTCGGCGTGGAGAGCGGCGACACCCGCATGCAGGCCGAAGCCGTACGCAAGCGGCTGAGCCTCACCACCGTACGGGCCTTCCTGGACACCGCGCGCGAGTGCGGCCTGCGCATCTTCTTCCTGCTCCTGCTCGGCCTGCCCGGCGAGAACCGCCACTCGATCGCCAACACCCTCCGGTTCGTCATGGAGTTGGGGCTCGACTCCACCGAGTTCAACGTGGGCGTCATCACGCCGTATCCGGGAACCGCACTGCACGAACTCGCCCTGGAGCGCGGCTGGATCTCGGGGGACCAGGCGCACTTCACCAGCTACAACGCGGTCATGGGGACCGAGGACCTGAGCGAAGAGGAGCTCACCCAGGCCCAGCACCTCGTCGCCGAACTGCACCGGATCAACGGCGGGCAGGCCCCGGCCGCGGCACTGGCCGCGTACACGGAGAGGATCAACAGGTGGGCCGATGCGCTCTGATCACCGGTGCCAACCGCGGCCTCGGGCAGCGCACCGCCGAGCTCCTCGCCGACCAGGGGTGGCGGGTCCTGGTGGGGGCCAGGCGGCGGGCTGCGGGTGAAGAGACCGCGCGGGCGCTGCGGGCCCGGGGAGGTGACGCCACCCACGTGGCCATCGACGTGGCGGACCCCGACAGCATCGGCACGGCGGCCCGCACGGTCCGGGAGATGACGGAGGGCCTGGACGCCCTCGTCAACAACGCCGGCGTCTTCCTCCCCGCTGACCTGCACTTCTCCCAGGTCGACGCCGAGGTCTGCGCCAGGACGCTGCGCGTCAACGCGATCGGGCCGCTGCTGGTGACTCAGGCGTTCCGGCCGCTCCTGCGCGCGGCGGGCGCGGCGTGCGTCGTGAACGTCAGCAGCTCGGACGCCAGACCGGAACGAGCCACCGGAGAACACCTCGGCTACCGGATGTCCAAGGCGGCCCTGAACACCCTGACCGCGAACCTGGCGGTGGCCCTGCGAGCGGAGAACATCCTGGTGAACGCCGTCGAACCGGGCTGGATCCCCACCGACATGGGAGGACCCGACGCTCCCGACGACCTCGACGAGGCGGCACGGCTCGTCGCCCGGGCGGCGCGGCTCCACGCGGCCGCCGCCGATGCCCCCACCGGACGCGTGTTCCGCGTGGGCGACCTGGAGGGGTGCTGAGTGCCTGTCCCGGGTCCGCGGTCGCTCCGTGTGCTGCGTCTCACCCCCTACTACTTCCTGCCGGAGCGCCGACTGACCGACACGGAGATGCAGTTCGAGCCCGTCGGAGGCATGCAGATACAGATCACCATGCTCACGGAGGCGATGGACGCGCGCGGAGTGGAACAGACCGTACTCCTGCCCGCCCGCTGCCGGCTGTACGGCACACAGCGCCGAGGCCGGGACATCAGGCTGCGCTTCCTCCCCGTGCCTTCCCTCGGCCTTCGCACCAAGGGCAAGGGCCGTCTCGGTCTGCTCCCCGGCTGGGCGGCGGCGGCCGGCTGCTGGCTCGCGCTGCGCCGGCTGCGCCCGGGGCGCGGCGCGAGCGGCTGCGACCTGGTCCATGTGCACTGCAGCGAACTGCCCTGGTCCTGGCTCGCGGCCCTGGCGGCGAAGTGCCTGGCACGCCGCCCCACCCTGCTGACCGTGCACTGCAGCGCGATCGGCACCTGGCAGCGACCCGCGCGCGCCCACGCCCGACTGCTGCGCGCGTGGGCCATGCGGTGCGAGGCCGCCGCGGTACGCCGCGCGGACGCGGTGATCGTACTCACGGACCGGCTGCGCCGGACCTATCTGGGACAGCGGCTCTGCGCGGAGGACCGGATCGTGGTGATCCCGGACGTGGTCGACAGCCGATTCAGACCCACCCGCCCGCCCGCTCCCCCGGTCGGCGGGAGCCCGAACGGCGATCCTCTGCGCGTTCTGTACGCCGGCAGGTTCGCCCCCGAGAAGGGCTGGCGCTGTGTCGTCGAGGCCGCGCGCCGGCTCCGTACCTCCGCGGCGGAACATCCCTCCAGCCCCTCCGCCCCCTCCGTCCCCTCCGTCGAGTTCGAGCTGTACGGAGACGGGAACGAGCGCGCGCAGTGCCTGGCCCTCGTCCGGCGCTGGTCGCTGCGGCAGTGGGTGAAGGTGCCCGGCTTCGTGGACCGCGACACCATGGCCGACACGATGGCCCGGGCGGACGTCGTGGTCGTCCCTTCGCTCCACGAGGAGCTGGGCGGAACGCTCCTGGAGGCCCTCAGCCTGGGCAAGCCCGTCGTGGCCAGTGCGGTGGGCGGGGTGCCCGAGGTGCTCGACCACGGAAGGGCCGGAATCCTGGTGCCCCCCGGGGACGCCGACGCCCTGGCGTCCGCGCTCCTGCGGCTCGCGGCCCGCCCGTGCACCCGCCAGGCCCTGGGCGAGCAGGCCCTGGCCAGAGCGGCCGCCTACGCGACGGAGCGCAGCACCCGCCGTCTGCACGCCCTCTACCGGAGCCTGGTAAGGAGCCTGTGACGGCCATCGTGCCCCGGCCGCCGCGCGGAGTGCTGGTGCGGCTGTACGCGTTCGCCGGACTGAACGAGTTCACCCCCGTCCTCACGCTCTATCCCCTGCTCTTCACCGACCACGGACTGACGTCCGGCGACGTCTCGGCCCTCTTCGCGGTGTGGTCGGTCACCGGACTCGTACTGGAAGTCCCGTCCGGTGTGTGGGCCGACCACGTCCCGCGTCCCTGGCTGCTCGCTCTCGGCCAGCTGCTGCGCGCGGTCGGCTTCTGCGCGTGGGGCCTGGTTCCCGGACATCCGTCCTTCGCGGCCGGGATCGTGCTGTGGGCGGCCTGCGACGCGCTGACATCCGGCACCTGGGAAGCGTGGGTCTACGACGAACTCGCCGAACACCGGTCACTGCACCTCTATCCACGGCTCATCGGACGGGCCCGGGCGGTGGGGCTCCTGGCCACCGTGACGGGAGCGGCGGTGGCGGCCCCCCTGTACTCCCTGGGGCACTACGCCCTGGTGGGCTGCTGCTCGGCGGCGGCCTGCCTCGCCGCTGCCGGGGCGGCCCTGTCACTGCCGCGCACGGCACGCGTCACCGTCCCCCTCGGCCCCGTCGCCGAGCCCGGCTCCCGGCACGCCCCCACGCGGACGCTGCGGGCCGGGCTCCGCAGCATCGGCGACTCGCCCGTGCTGCGCCACGCCGTCCTGCTCGCCGCCGTCCTGCAAGGCGTGTGGGCGGTCGAGGAGTACATGCCGCTCCTGTTCCGCGCCCATGGCTCCGCCACGTACGAAGTCCCCCTGCTCATCGTTGTGTTGTCGGTGGGCAAGGCGGTCGGCGGCTGGCTGGTGGACCCGCTGCGCGATGTCCGGCCGACGCACCTGGCAGCTCTGCTGGCCGCGGCGTCCGTACTGCTCTGCGGAGGAGCGCTGACCGACCACGCGGTCGGCGTGGTTCCCATGGCCGTGTGTTTCGCCGTCCTGCAGTGCGCGACCCTGCTGGCGCAGGTGAGGCTCCAGCCCCTCGTGCCCGACCGGGTACGGGCGACGGTCCCGTCCATCTCCCGGCTGGGCGGCCAGGCCACCGCCATCGTCCTGTACGCCTCCTGGGCCGTGGGCGCGCGGTGGCTCCCGCCCGCGCCTCTGGCGGCACTGTTCGGCGCGGTCCTCCTGCTCATCGCCGCCATAACACCCCGCCTGCTGCCTTCCGACCCTGCCGGGCGGGTCCGCGCGGCCCCTCGGTGACCTCAATGAGCGGGCGGCGGCGGCCGTGGGCCGACGGTGTCCGGACTGGCCGACTTCATCGTGCCGATGGGAACCGCTGCGATCGTTTCCGGCCTCGTCGCGTTACACAGGATGCGGAGCAAGGAGGGAGGGAGCCGAACCCTCTTTTACGTGTCCTACCAGTACGTGGCCGGTCCCGTGATGACCCAGCCAGCGTCGGTGGACCTGACCCAGAAGCCCAGTGCCACCTCGATTGTCTGCGCGCAGTAGGTGATCTCGATGTGGACATGGCTGCCGGTGTGGCCCCAGTGGAAGGCCGCGAGCTTCAGTTCGCCGAGCCAGGACAGATCCTGTTCCCACTCGTCGGCAGCAGGGCTTCCGTTCGCCTCGTCTCCCTCGGCGACTGCCTTGACGGACCCGTTCCACAGCGACTTGAGCACATGACGGACCGGGTGGTGATCGATGAGCTGTTCGGCCTCAGGGATCTTCTCGGCTCGGAGCAGGTTGAAGTAGCGGCGAACGACAGCTTCGACGTCCGCCTTGGCAGGGTGCTCCGTCCAGATCATCATCGCGCGATGATACGAAGTCGGTGACCGCCTCAGTGCGAACTGGTCAGGCGGAAGTTGAGGACGACTTGGACATGGGCAGCCGGGGTCCGGCCCCGTGGTGGACGGGGGCCGGACGCCGCGGCGCTGCCAGGTCAGATGCCCTTACCGAGAATGCCGATGAAAGGGGCGATGCGGGGGCCGGCGCTGGTCGACGATACCTCCTGCCAGTTGTTGTATACGCGGTGGTCGATGCGCACCGGAGTGATGTCGGAGCGTCCTTGGAGGGTCCGGTGGACCATCACGGACATGGGGTCCCAGGCGTTCTGGAGGTCGGTGCCGAAAGCGCCGAGGTGCGCCGGGTGGTTGGGGTCGGCCGGGTCGTAGCCTCGCGCGATGACGCTGGCGACGCGTTCCTCGATCCAGCCGAAACGGGCGGCCTCGGACGTGGCGCCGATGAAGAAGGCGAGCGCCCGATTCACATCTACGGCGTTCATGTTGTGCTCGTTGGCGGTTTCCAGGGTCGACAGGTGGAACAGGAAGTTGTGCGTCGTGTAGACCTGGTTCCCCCGCCACTCGGCCGGAGCGCTCAGCGTGGCGTAGCGCCCGGTGGAACGCATCACCCTGACCAAGGGAGCGGGCCCGCCGAAGCGGCGAGCGAGGCTCTGCGACAGGTGACTGAAAGAGGTGTCGTCGAAGCGGAAGTGTTGGCCGTGGGAGCTGAAGCCCATCAGGTAGAGGTTGTCGACGTTGAAGTACAGCGCGACGTGGGCCCGGCCGAGGGGGTTCCAGAGCAAGATCCGGATGACGCGCAGGGAGGGGTCGCTTGCCCGTCTTGTCGTGTCGAGGAACCGAGGGTCGCCTTGTGCGCCTGCCATCGGCTGGCTGGTGAGGCCGCGCAGCCCACGCACCAGGCTCTGGTACTGCGACCCCTGCCGGGCGGCGTCCATGGTGCCGCGCGCTTCTTCGTAGCCCGCCATGCGCCAGTCCATGTCGGACCACAGGTTATTGGTGTTCGCGTAGGCGTGCGGTGCGGCCAGGCCCTGCAGCGCCCCCAGGGCGGGGAGTGCCAGCGCCGCAGCGCCGATCCTCGTGAAGGACCGCCGGGACAGTGCTCGTTCGCTCATGAACGCTTCTCTCTGAGTGGTGGAACGGGGACGGCAGGGCGAAGCGGCACATCAGAACCGGCGCTTCCCCCTGGTGCCTGGTGACAGAAATCCGCGGTACGCCGGTCACGCTGCCTCACGCTCGGCGGGCGAACAGGACGTGACACATCACTGAAGGCCTCACGCGTACTCGGGGACGGTTCTGCCTGCCGTGTCCTCGAGTCAACTAGGCCCCGCCGAGGCCCACCAGGCAATTCCACCGGCAGAAGTAGAAGCCGGGTTACTTCTGCCGGTTCCATCCCGCAGACGCCTGTGCGGGCCGGACTCCGCTCCCTCCCACGTGCTCTGCCCGCCGACGCGGTCCCGTCGCGGGATACGTGCACCGTGGGTCAGAGACAGGGCCCCGGGGCCGATGCGGGCGGAAGCGCAGTTCTTCGCCAACCACCCGGACTGCCCCGCCACGCCGGCCGCGTAGACGGACCGGCGCCGGACCGGCGCCTACTCGTCGTCGTACGTGTCGTCGTGCGCGTCGTCGGCGGCCGCGGCCCGCTCGGCGAACCCCGGGACCGCGGTGGGGCCCTGCGGGTCCCGCTCGGCGGCATCGGCGCTGCGCTCGGCGGCGTCGTGGTCCATCTCCCGTGCCAGGGCGCCGAGTCTGGCCTGCGGGCGGGGCTCGGTGCGGGGCGACACGCCTGCGGGTCTCGCGCGTACCGCCCGCTCAGCCTGCCCGGCCGGGGGCGGCGCCCTGGTCGTCGGCGGTCACGTCCGGGTGGACAGTCGCGCCAGTGCCGCGTCGTATCGTGCCTGGAGTTCCGCGTCGGCTGAGACGCGCAGCAGAGCGGCGAGCGCCCGCACCGCGCCGTCGTCGTATCCGGAGGACTCCGCTTCCCGGGCCGCCAGGTCGAGTTGCCTGAGGCCCTCGGTGTGGTTGCCAAGCCCCAGCAGTGCCTCTCCTTTCACCATGAGCAGCAGGATCCGGGGGATGTCGGTCGTGCCCGGGCGGTGGAGAGCCAGGGCCTGGGTTGCGGTGTCGAGGGCCTGGTGCCATTGGCCGGCGTCGGCCCAGTGGCGGGCGAGGTGCTGCAGGGCCAGTTTCTCGAGGGTTCGGTCACCGGCCTGGCGCGCCAGCTCCAGTGCCCGTCGGCATCCTTGCGCCGCCTCCTCCAGGCTGCCGAGCGCCGCTTGTGCCATGGCCAGCACGATCAGGGCGTTCGCCTCGGCCACCGCGTCACCTGTCCGGGAGGCGAGTGCGCGGGCGGCCTGCAAGTGGGTGAGCGCCTCCGGGACGCGCCCTTCCTCGATCAGGATCCAGCCGAGCACGTTGATTATTCGTGACTCGCCGTGCTGGTCGGCATCGGCCCGGGCGGCTTCGAGCGCGGTCTCGAGGGGCGGGGCCCAGCCGTCGCGCACGCGCCACACGATCAGCGGCCACAGCGTCAGGGCGATCCGCCAGGTCCGCTCGTGCAGTGCGGCGGCGTGCGCCGCGGCCACCGCCAGGATCAGGTCGTCCCTCTCGGCCGCGTACCAGGCCACGGCGGCGGGCCGGTCGTTGAACTCCCGTACGGCCACGGGCGGCAGGTAGTCCTTGGGCAGCGGGAAGCAGTCCTCGTTGCCGGGCTCGGCCGCGGCCACCGCCGAGATGCCGGTGGCGATGTAGTGGTCGAGCACGCGCTTGAGCGCATCGGGCCCGGCGTCCAGGCTCCGTGCGTAGAGCCGCACCAGGTCGTGCATCGTCCAGCGGCCGGGCGCCGTCTGGGTGACGAGGTGTGCGACGGCCAGCCGCTCCAGACAGGCCTCGGCGGCCGCCGGGTCGGTGTCCGCCAGGGCCGCCGCGGCATACCGGTCGACGTGCGTGCCGGGGTGGCAGCCCAGCTGGGCGAACAGGCGGCGTACGCGCTCAGGGAGTTGGTGCAGCGTCACCCGCAGCGCCGCTCGTACGCCGGTGTCCTCCACGTCCAGCAGGCTCAGCCGGCGGGTCTCGTCGGACAGCTCGGCGGCCAACGCAGCCAGCGACCAGCCGGGCTGCTGCGCCAGCCGGGCGGCCGCCACCCGCAGCGCCAGGGGCAGTCCGCCGCACAGTTCGGCCAGCCGCCGCGCGGCTTCCGGCTCCGCGTCCACCCGTTCCGAGCCCAGTACGCCCGCGAGGAGCATGGTGGCGTCCCTGGTCCCGAGCACGTCCACGGCGACGGACCGGGCGGTGTCGGTGACGATCAGCCCCGCCAGCCGGTGTCTGCTGGTGACGACGGTGACGCAGCGGCGCCCGCCCGGCAGGAGCGGCCTGACCTGCTCGGAGTCCCGCGCGTTGTCGAGCACCACGAGGAGTCGGCGGTCAGCGGCGAGCGACCGGAACAACGCGGCCGCGCCGTTCACCGACTTCGGTATCCGCTCATGCGGGACGCCCAGCGCCAGCAGGAACTCGCGCAGCACCTCCACGAGAGCCGGCTCGCCCTGATCGCCGAAGCCGCGCAGGTCGGCGTAGAGCAGCCCGCCGGGGAACGCGGCACGGTTCTGGTGCGCCCAGTGCAGCACGAGCGCGGTCTTGCCGACCCCGGCGGGACCGACGACCAGACAGACCGGCGCCTGACTTTCGGCGGCCCGGGACACAGCGGCCAGCTCCGCCGCCCGCCCGTGAAAGCCGCGCGGCGCGCGCGGCAGCAGATCGGGCACACCCGCGGGCGCCGCGGTATCCGGCACTGCGACAGGCGGCAGAACTCGCGCCGTGGAGGCTCGGCGGGGCCGACCCAGCCTCGCCAGGCGCTCCAGCTCCCCCGCGTCCTGCGGACTCAGACGCAGGGCCGTGGCCAGGGCGGACACGGTCCGGCGCTGCGGGCCCCGCGAACGTCCACGCTCCAGGTACGACAGGGCCCGCACACTGATCCCCGCCGTCTGCGCCAGCTCCTCCTGCGTGAGCCCGGCGCTCTGGCGCAGGCTGTGCAGAAGCACACCGAAGTCGCCGTCAGCCGGTATTCCCGTGCCCATGCTCCAAGCCCCCACAACGCCAGGGCTCACCGGATGCGCAACCCCACCCGCAAAAGTATGCAGCACCCTACTTTTGCAAGTAGAAGTGCGTGCAGCGTCCAGGTTCCGTTGGGATGCCCCAAGGGCGCACGAACGCGGGGCCGGCTCCACCCGGCCACCCACATGACGACCGGCGCGGCCCGGGCGGCGGGCAGTTGCGCTGCCGCGGCTTCGGCACGGGCCTTCGCCGCCGCCTGCCGGGTGCGGCCCTGTTCCCACTCGGCCTCGCGGGCCCACGCCCTGGCCGTCACATCCTGGTGGAGCCGCTGGATCGTCAACTGCGGGCTACTCAGGGCGATCTAGGTACGCGCGCCCAAGCGGAGCGCGCTGCCCGCTGCCTAGCATCCGCGGCATGAGTTCCGTCGATCAGATGACCGGGCAGAGTGAACAGGCGAAGGCGCGGCAGCGGTCGCAGGGCAGGGTGTCGCTGTGGCTGGGGACCGCCGCCACAGCGATGTTGGTGTGCCCCTTGCTGCCTGCCCCGGTCCCGACGTGGGTCCGCTTCCTTCCCGTGTACTTCATCGTGCCGTTGGGGATCGCTGCGATCGTCTCCGGCCTCGTCGCGCTGCGCAGGATGCGGAACAAGGAGGGGGCCGATCCCTTCTGGGCGCGGGCGGGTATCGCGTTCGGCACGGTGGCTGTCGTGCTGCCACTGGCTGTACTCGTCTGGGCCCTCTGGGCACTGAGCCAGACCTACGACTAGGTTCTGTCTCCCTGGTCAGCATCTGCAGGCATCCGCGTTGAAGCCGGGTGGGCGTCCGCCTCGGCGTCCCCGCCGCAGAGGGTGAGCGATCTGGTCGGACGGCTGGGGATGACCGCGCGGATCCGCCGGAGGCGCAGGTGGCTGCGGATCGCGCGGGATGAGTAGGCGCGGTCGGCTTCGCCCTTCGGCCCCCTTTCCGAGGGCTCCACCATCGTGCTGGTGGGCCCGCACGATGGTGAAATGCGATGGCCTCGAGCGTGCGGCGGTGGTCGGCCCACCGCCGTCCGCGGACCGGACCAGTTGGCATCAGCGGCTCGATCCGGCCCCACATCGCATCAGTGATCATCAATGGGCAGGCACACCCATCGACTGATGAGCTCACCAAAGAGACACGCTCCAGTCCGGTCGCCCCGAGCAGCCACCCGGCCGAGTCCTCCGCTGAGGTGAGGCGCAAGGCGACAGCCAGGGTGACGCGCCACATGCACCAGAGTGGGCAGAATCGTTCGCGTGAACGCACACCAGCCACCGGAGACCACCCCCGACGGGCACCACGTCATCATCGGCGGAAGAAAGTGGCGGGCAACCGACCCGTCGATCCCCGAGGAGATCGCAGCGCGTCTCCGGCATCACCTCATGTCGGCTCGTCGGGCGGTGCGCTCGGCGACGACCGCGGGCGACGCGACCGCCGAGAAGGCAGCTCGTGCACGCGTGCACCAGGCAAAGGTCGCGCTGGGCGAACGCGGCACCCCGTGGTGGGACCAGCCCGACAAGGAGCGCCAACGACGCTGGGAGCAGGGGCTTGCGCGCCTCGATTCCGAGGCGCAGAGCTAAGGCAATCTCGTGGACCGACGTGCACGTACGGCGCCCCCAGCACGTGGGCGTCCGGCCGGACGGCGCGCAGCAGGACGAGCGCCTCGTGCGCGGCCGTCCCGGGTGAGCCTCCAGAGGCCAGGACGTCGTAGACCAGGTCCGTCGCCTGGGGCGCGCGGGTGTCGCTCACCGGCCGGAGAGTAGCGACCGCATAGCAGAACCCTACGGTCTGCAAGGCACCGGCGACGTGAGCCGCTTCGTCGGCGAGGCCGGGGGCTCCGAGGCCGGTCTCACACGCCGAAAGGACCGTCTGCTAGTCGGCCGGCAGCAGGTGCTCCGCGCGGCCGGGCAGCGGCCGTTCGTTGACGCGCCGGGCCGTACGGCGACTTCGGTGACCGCGCCGAACGGGAACAGGTCAGGATCGCGGGCGTCGGTGACCTCGAGCGCGGCCACGGCGTCGGGGTGGCTGCGGGTGGCTGCTCAGGGCGAGTTTGTGCCAGCCGGACTTGAGTTGCTCGCGGTCCTCGTCGCACGGGAGCGGGTGAGGCCTGGTGTCGGACACTGTGCCGACGACGACCGAATTGGGTGTCTCGCCGTATCTTTCCTTGCAGAGGATGTTGGTGTCGGACGGACTGTCGACACCGGCGGTCCAGCGGATCCTCCAGGCCCGCAGCAGCACGCCCGCGACCTCGGCATGGACGCCGGGCAAGAAGACGGGCACGGCGCGTCGGGAACTCGCGCGGTGGCATGCCCCGTACGAATTGAGTTCTCAGGAGGTGCAACGCAGTGTCAGACGGTGCCCGGCGGGTTCACCACATCATGCGGCCCGTGGTGCGGGAGACGTATGGTCCGGCCGATCTGAGCGGTGATCGGGTCTTCGCCGGGGGGTTCATCAACTTCGGGTACTGGAAAGCCATGGACCTTGGCCTGCCGCTCAGTGAGGTGGATCGGATCCGCAGCCAGGAGGACCTCTATCGGTTCGTCCTGGACGCCGCCGGGCTGTCACGAGGGGCGAAGGTTGTGGAAGTTGGCTGCGGGCTGGGCATGGGATGCGTGGTGATGTTGCGGGGGTACGGCTGTTCCACGGTCACCGGTATCGACATTCATCCCCTGCAGCTGCGGCGGGCGCGCAGCGCGCATGCCGACCTGCTTCGGGAGGAGCCGGCACGGCTGCGGTTCGTCCAGGGGGCCGCGGACGGCATGCCTTTGGACGACGGTGAGTTCGACGCTGTCATCAGCGTGGAGGCTGCTCAGCACTTCCCGGACTTCGGCGCCTTCGCTGCAGAGACGTGGAGGGTGCTGCGACCCGGTGGCCGGGTGGCCGTCGCCAGCTTCTTCACCGTGGACGACGCGCCTGGCCGGCCCGGGGAACTAGCACGGCTGCTGGATACCTACGCGAGTGGCCTGGACATCGCACGGCCGGTGCAGGCGCTCGCAGACGTGTTCATGGAGGCCGGGTTCACCAGCGTGCGCGTCGAGTCGATCGGGCCGCACGTCTGGCCGGGGTGGGACCGCTGGCTCAGCCAGTGGTGGGCCCCGGAGACCTGGCCGCGGAACTTCCTGCGTGCCTACGAGCAACGGATCCTTGACTACTACCTCATCACGGCAGGTCGGCCCGGGTAGACGCCGAGGCCGGAACACGCTCTGCCCCCGCCGGGAACCACCCGGAGCTGATGTCCTGCGGCAGCCCGCGCCGCGCTTCGGCCGGTGTCGGCAGATCTGCGCCGCGCACCGCCTATCGTTCAGGCGGCGTGATGAGGGCTGGTCCATGTGGTGACGGCGGTGGCCGTAACTTCCGGTTCTGTGCCCGCATGAGCAGCATGAGCGACGTATCCGTCGGGACGGATCAGTGCCGCGGCAAGACCGGACCAGGCTCCTGGCCGGGGCCGGGCGGACGTCACGTGGACGCGTGGCCCGGCAAGCGCGGAAAACTCCGCAGCCGAGGTGAAGTCGGCCAGCAGGTACCGGTCGGGGCGCAGCATGCGCAGGAGCGATCCCTCACGCACGGCCAGATCGGGCGCTCTGGTGCCGGTCAGGGGGTGGCCGGCTTCGGCGCGCTCAGCGGTCCCGTAGGCCACAGTCAGACCTGAGAGCCAGCCTGCCAGGCGCTCGTGGGTGGGCGTGTCCTGTGTGAGGAGGTCGCAGAACATCGCGCGTAGTGCTTCGCCGCCGTGGGTGAAGGTGTGCATCAGGGCGCCCTGGCCGAGGGTGTCGGTGGTGAGCTGCTCGGCCACCGGCCGGCGTTCGCGGGTGTAGCTGTGGTCGCCGTTCACCAGGGAGGGGCGGGCCCAGCCCTGGAGTTCAGCGGCCAGTTTCCAGGCCAGGTTGGCGGCGTCCTGGAGGCCGACGTTAAGGCCCTGGCCGCCGGCCGGCAGTTGGGTGTGGGCTGCGTCACCGGCCAACAGGATTCGACCGGTCCGGTAACGGTCGGCGTGCCGGTTCTCGTCTGTGGTGCGCGAAAGCCAGCGCGCGTGACGGATGTCGAGGGTATGGCCGGTGATCCGGTGGATGGTGTCCCGCAGGACAGGGAGGGTGAGCGGTTGCTTGTGCCGGTGGCGGGCTTGCTGGGGCGTCAGCTGTGTGTCGGTGACTTCGGCGCCGAAGACGCGGTTGAGGCCATCTGGTAGCGGCAGCACGCTGAGCAGACCGGTCCGCCGGTTCCAGTAGTGGGATGCGGTGGGCCGGGGGTCGGCCAGGACCACGTCGGCGACGAACGGCACCGCACTGGGCGCAGAGCCCGGGAAGGCGATGCCTGCATGGCGGCGCACGAGGCTATGGGCGCCGTCCGCACCGATCAGGTACCCGGCTTCATGCACCGTGCGTCCGGTGCTCACCCGTACCGCTGCGGTGTCCTGCTCAAGTGCGGTCACCGGCGTGTTGTGGTGGACGCGCACGCCACGGTGGTCGAGGTGGTCGGCGAGCACCTTTTCCGTGCGGGTCTGCGGCACCATCAGCACGAACGGGTAAGGGGTGTCGAGGCAGGAGTAGTCGAGCGTTTGCGGCAGCGCGGCGAAGTGCGCACGCGGCAAGGGAGTTCCGTAGGACCGCAGGATGTCGGCGATCCGCTGTCCGCCGGTGGTGCGCAGCACGGTGAGCACCTCCAGGGTACGCGGATGCACGGTGATCGCTTTCGCGTTCCGGCTCGGTCCGGCGCTGCGCTCGAACACTTCCACCGACACGCCGGCCGCGTCCAGCAGCGCGGCTGCCAGCAGTCCGACCGGGCCGGCCCCGGCGACGATCACCTGCGGCACCGGTCAGCTCACCGCTTGCTCGGGCGCAGCAGGGTCACACCGATGATCAGGCCCGCGATGGACACCATGTGCGTCCGCACCGCCCGCCGATTGGGTACCTGCCGACCGGTGACCACTCCGGCACTCCACATCGCCAGGCAGTGGCCGGCGGAGACCATCGCCATGGCCCGCCACAAGAGCGGGTCTCTGTGCGGTCCTGCCAGCGCGCCGGTGACCAGCACGCCTATGGCCGCAGTGGTGATGAGCGCCTCTCGGGCCATGTGGTACTGGACATGGCCCGCACCCAGCCGGGCCTGCGGCGCCTCGTAGGTGTCGTCGCGCACGTGTCCGGCAGTGTGCCGCACCGACTCCCCTGCGGCGGCCACACCCGCGAGAGTCACTACTGTTCCGATACGCTCGCGTAGCGTCCTCATCACTGCCTTGTCCCTCCGTGCCCCGGATGTGTCGTACCGTCGCCGTCCTGGCTGGCGCTGCTGCGGATGCCGCCCCTTCCGCCTGGCACGCACCCGGCACTCCGCCTGCACGAACACCGCTCAACGACCGCTGCGCTGACGCCCTGGAGCGGCCGCTGCCGGGGATCCAGTCCTCGTCGGGGAGCAGCGCGAACAGACGAACGCCTCGCCCGCCAGCCGGGAACCTCGCAGACCACATGGGCTCGCGAAATGTCACAGGCACAGATTTCATCGGCGGCCCAGGACAGTCACTGAAGACGGCCAGTGTGCTGATCACCCCTGTGGTCGTACGAACCGCGACGTCGTGACCGGGCAGGCGGTCGGCGAGCCGGTCCCGCGCGCGGGTCACCGCACTGCGGGCCCGGTAACGCGTTGCCCGGTCGACCGGCTCGCCCTCCCCGGCCCGCAGGGAGTCCGCCCGGAGCCAGCACAGCTCTCGGAACTCAAGGGCAGCGTCCAGCAGGTCACCGACCCGGTCCGCCACCGTCTGCCGGTACTGCTCGGCACGTGTCCGGCGCTCCGTCCAGCGCTGCGTCACGCCGGCCAGCAAGACACCGGCCGGCGTGCCGACGACAGCGACGATGTTGCCCCACACAACGGCTTCCCCTTCACTGCTGGGCGCGGGTGACCCGCTCGGAGTGAATGCGGTGGGCCTTACGGTCGGGGGGCGACACCGGCGAACCAAGGCGGGAAGGCAGGCGAGTCCCCTCAGTCCAGGCAGGACACGTCGGCCCTCCGCAGGGACGCCCTGTGAGCTGCGCTTACTCAGAGCTCTTCCCGCGCCCGTGCACATCGCGTGCACACGGCGTGGACCGCGACAGCACTCAGCCATCTCGGCTTTGCCCCCTGCGCTCGGCGCGAGGCACCGGGGCAGCCGCCGGAAGACCGGGCGGCGCCGGCATGCCGTACAGCTCCTCGAACGAAGCCGGAGCGTTTTCCCAGTCCACCTCCCACACCAGATAGCCGTAGGTGTCCAGCGTCTCCGACAGGCGCGCATGCCTCATGCGCGCCTGCACCTTGCGCGGCTCGACACCCGAAGCGATGAGCACCGCATCAACGAAATGCCGCAGGTCTCGGAACGTGGCATCGTCCGGTACCGCAATCCCCCTCGCCTGAGCCCTACTTTTTTGCTGTGGTGAACGCGAAAGTCACTGAACTTTGTTGGACAGGTTTGCCATATCTGTTGACGGTGACTAGCTCGGCGTACTCCTCGGAGTATGGAAAATCTTTTCTCCCCCGCTCCCGTAACACAGCGGCCGACATCGGTGACCACCAGCGCGTGGTGTGCTCCTGGTACTTCTCTCAGAGAAACGACCCGACAGGGATCACAGACCTGCTGGCAGACGTTTTCAACGGAACCGCCTGCCCTTTCTGTCGCTGCTCCTCCACCGCTTGCTTGCCGGGGACACCCTCCATGTCCGAGCGACGAACGCCGGCGGCCTCCATGGAACGCAATGCCTCGAATTCGCCGTGAGACGAGGGCTCATACCAGGCGCTAGAGGGTGCCGGAGGCGGAGATGACGATCTTGGCCCTGGGGGTGCCCGAAGACGTGCCGAAGCTCTCGATCTTCCTGACGAGGGCCATGCTCTCCTCGTCCGCGACCTCACCGAAAACGACGTGCTTGCCGTCGAGCCAGCTCGTGACCACCGTGGTGATGAAGAACTGCGAGCCGTTCGAGTCGGGGCCGGAGTTGGCCATCGAGAGCAGGCCCGGCTTGGTGTGCTTGAGCTGGAAGTTCTCGTCGGGGAACTTGGCGCCGTAGATGCTCTTGCCGCCCGTGCCGTCGCCGCGGGTGAAGTCGCCGCCCTGGAGCATGAAGTCGGGGATGATGCGGTGGAAGCCGGAACCTTCGTAACCGAAGCCCTTCTCGCCGGTGGCGAGCGCCCGGAAGTTCTCTGCGGTCTTCGGCACGACATCGTCGAAGAGTTTGAACCTGATGCGCCCTTCGCGCCTGCCGTCGATGGTGATGTCGAAATATACCTGGACTGTCATGGTCCTCATCCTGTCACTTCCTCGGCCAGCAGTCCTGTCGTTCGTCGGCCCCTCGCCCTCCCAGACAGCCAGGTCGTAGCTCACGCGAGGAGACTCTCACGTCACTCCGACAGCCATAAGAAACGACGTCTAACACTGGGATGGCAGCGTCGTTGAACGGTGCGAGCCTCAAGCCGGGCCCTGAGGATATGGTGGCTGTTTCCCCTAGCTGGCCGCAGGCGCTGTCGGGTCCCCTCTGCGGAGCGTCCCGAAGGGGGCCTCGCCCCGCACCGAAACCCTTGAAACAGGATCTTGGCCATGCCGCATCAGCAGGCCATCGTTGCGCGCGCCGCGGGCGCATCATCCCGGCCGGCCGGAACGCCAGCGGCTCCCGAAGGCAAGGGCGGCGTCCACGGCGCCCTACCAGACACAGGCCCGGTTCGCGGGCACCATGCGCGACATCCACGAGACCGTCCGCGCGACCGCGGAGCGCTACGGTGCCCATGGGGTGACGGGCCGGGCAGGTCGAGGGCTGCCTCGGCGAGCATCGCCACCAGCGGACGCCGACCCGAAGCAGGTGCACATCAGGTGACCACAGCTCCCACCGCTCCCGCTGCATACGCCCTCCGTGCCGCCCGGCGCCGCGCCCGGTGCGCGTACACCCGCTCCCGCCCCTGCTGTTCACCCTCCTCGCCGCCACCCGCCGCCGGGCGGTCACCCGGATCGGCGGTGCGGTGCTCGTGCACGGCTCCGGGCCCTACCGGCAGGCCCTCACCCGTATCCCGCTGGACCGCACCGCCGCCGGCACCACCGGGGGCGGTGCGCGAGAACTTGTCCGCAGGCGGCGCCCTGTTCGACCAGGAGGACGCCGGACACTGCACCACCCGGCGCGCCCTCGTCGACAACCTCGGCGCGGCCGGGGTGGAGCGGCTGCGCCCGGTGTGGCGGAACTCCCTCAACCGCCGTCTGGCCCCGCTCGGCGCGGGCCGCGACGTCGACCTCGTACCGCTGGCCCACGACCTGGCCGGGGCCACCGTCCGCGCGCTGCTGGAGACGACCGGCGCCCCGGAGGACATCGCCGCGGCGGCCGCCGCGGCAGCGGCCGCCGCCGTACGCGACCAGATGCCCGGTCCCCGACGGCCGGGCACCGCACGCGTGGTCCCCGACGGCCGGGCACCGCACGCGTGGCCGCCGCCGCGACTGCGCGGCTGGAAGTGCTGCTCTCCCCTGCCTCTGGCAGGGCCAGTGAGCCAGCTCTGCGGGCCATGCTCGCGGTCGCCGCCGTCAACGTCGCCATCGCGGCCCTTCCGCGCGCCACCGCCTGGTGCGCCGACGCAGCGGGCGGCTTGGGCACAAGCGGGGGCCTCCGCGAAAGTAGGTGCGATCCTGGATCGCTTCGGTCCTTTCACCTGCTGTCGGGCGGGCGCAGGGCGTGACAGTTCGGGCCGAGCGTCGTTGAGGTCCGGGGAGGGGGGCTGCGTACGTGGGCCTTCGTGGTAGCCGTCTCCTCCGACGGACATGAGGACGGTACGCCGTGGTGACTCCATGAGCGGTGGGCAGACATCGGCTGCGCGGCGAGGCGCGGTCTCTGTGGCGTTGCTCGCTTCAGTTGTGGCTGGTCAGGGGAGTGTGGTCGCTGCTGCGGAAGCCGGTGGCGGGCAAGCGGTGGGCAACGTTTTGCAGGACGGCGGTACGCCCTCGGTGTCTCGCGCGAGGGTCGTTATGCGTGACGGCACGCGTATCGCCGCTACTGTCTACGTTCCGGCCGAGGCGGGACCTCATCCGCTGATCGTCATGCCGGGCGCGTGGGTGACCATGCCGCAAGACGTGCTGCTCGACGGCAAGAAGCAGTTGGCGGACGCCGGCTATGTGGTCGTTGCCTACGACCCCCGCGGGTTCCGCCGCTCCGGCGGAGCGGCCGACATGGCAGGGCCCCGGGACGTGGCGGACGTCTCCGACGTCATCTCGTGGGCGCTGGCGCACACGCCGGCAGACAGGCGCAGGGTCGGGCTGTACGCCTCCTCCTACGGCGCGGCCGTGAGCCTGAACGCGGCCGCACACGACGCCCGGGTCACGGTGGTAGCTGCCCTGTGCCCGTGGACCGACCTCTTCGAGGCGTTCGCGCCCGGCGGTACCCGTGCCGCGCCGATCACCGCTTACCAGCAGGCCATCGGCATGCTCAGCGGGCGGATGAGCCCTGAGACGCGCCGAGCCTTCGAGAACATCGGAAGCGGGAGGGACTTGACCGGGGTGCGGGCCTGGGCGCGCGCACGCTCCGTCCGCACCTTCACGGCCGCGCTCAACGCCCGCCGCACGCCGGTGTTCATGGCCGGTGAATGGAACGATCCGCTGGTGCCGGCCGGGCAGACGGGCAGGCTGCTGGACGAACTGAGCGGCCCCCGGCAACTGTGGATGAACCCCGGCGGCCATGGTGATTCGAGCTCTCGCGAAGCATCCCTGCTGCATCCGGAGACCACCGTCCGCGCACATGCCGCACGGTGGCTCGACCACTTCCTTCTCGGCCGCCCCAACGGCGCGGACCGTCTCGCACCGCTCCTGCTGCGGTCGCGTAACTCCTCGGAGCTGGAGTCCTACCCGAGCTGGAAGGCGATGGAGGGCACCCGCACGGCCGTGCGGGTGCGGCCCCTTCACGAAGGACAGGACCCGCGTCTGCTGGCCGACCTGGACTCGGCCGCGGATTCCGGACCGTTTCCGGTCGCGGGGCTGGCCGACTCTCTCGGCCTGCCTCCCACCACCGCCCTGCCCGTGCTCGCCCCGCCTTTGGCAGCCGTCTGGCGCAGCGACCCCTTCGCCTCTCCGTGGTCGCTGCGCGGATCACCCCGGGTACGGACGCGTGTGACCTCGACCGCGTCCCAAGGCACCTTTGTGGCCTATCTGTATGACGTCGACACCCTGGGTGTGGCCCGGCTGGTGAGCCACGCCCCCTACACGTTCACCGGCACGCGGCCGGGAACCGCGATCGATGTCGACCTGCGGATGCCCGCCTCCGCATGGGACGTGGCGCAGGGACACCGTCTCGCCCTCGTCATCGACGGCGGCGACCACCGCTACACCGGTGACAGCACCCTGGGCACCTCGATGACGTTCTCGGCGGCGGACACCCACCTGAGCGTCCCCGCCCGTACCGGGTGACGAGGGAGGAACCCGGCCGTGCGGAGACGGAAAAGGCGTCGGGCCGTGTCCGCCGGTATGGCCATCACGTTAACGGCATGGCACATCGGTTTCCCCGCGGCGCGGCTGCTGCGGGGCGGAGTCTGGAGCGATGCTCATGCGGGACGTTGTGGTCGGCGGTCAAGGGATCGCACGGCACGTGGCGGTGTTCAACGTGCCGATGCACGGTCATGTGATCCCCACCCTCGCCGTCGTACGGGAACTGGTTGATCGCGGTCACCGGGTGAGCTACGCGGTGACCGCCGAGTTCGCCGACGGCGTCCGGGCGGCGGGCGCGACGCCCGTGCTCTATGACGTACCCCCAGCGGAAGAGGCCCCCGAGGACATGGCCAAAGGGGTCACCCTGGCTGTGGGCGTCAATGTGACGGCACTGCCGCAACTGGAAGAGGCGTTCGCCGACGACGTGCCGGACGTCGTACTGGCCGACGTGTACGCGTGGGCGGGGCCGCTGCTGGCGGCGCGCTGGAAGGTGCCCGCCATCCAGCTGGCACCGACACATATCCCCTACGAGGGCGCGGTTCAGGAGTTCTTCGGTCTGGCGGACATCGCCCAGATTCCCGGCTTCTCCGAACTCGCGGGCGCGCTGGCCCACTACGGGGTGCCTGGCGGCGTCCACTCCCTGACCCTGGCCCCGCCGCGCACCGTCGCCTTCTTCCCCCGCTCCTTCCAGCGGCGGCCGGAGACGGTGCGGGCGGGCGAGGCCCACTGGGTGGGCCCCGCCCTCTCCGAGCGCTCCTTCCAGGGCCACTGGCGCAGGCCGCAGAACGACAAGCCGGTGGTGTACGTGTCGTTGGGCTCCCAGTTCAACCGGCGTCCGGAGTTCTACCGGGCGTGCGTCGAAGCGTTCCACGGCCAGGGCTGGCACGTCGTGATGAGCGTGGGCGCCGAGGTGGCGGCAGCCGGACTGGCCAAGGCAGAAGACGGTTTCGAGGTGCACGCGAGCGTGCCTCAGCTCGATGTCCTGTCCTCAGCCTCGGCCTTCGTCACGCACGGAGGTATGGGCAGCCTGATGGAAGCCTTCTCTCTGGGGGTGCCCGTCGTAGTCGTGCCGCAGATGGCCGAGCAGAAGGTCAACGCCGGCCAGGTTGCAGAACTCGGCGTCGGACGTCACCTCCCACGAGACCAGGCCACTGCCGAAACCCTGCGTAACGCGGTCCAGACAGTCATGGACGACCCGCAGATCGCCACTGCGGTGACCAGGCTCCGCCAGGACATCACCGCGGCCGGTGGAGCCGCAGCCGCGGCCGACATCGTGGAGAAGGCACTCGCAGACACGCCCACGACCGGGCACTGACCCGGCCACCGCATCTGCATCTCGACCCCGGCCGGCAGCCCAAGGCCACCACGCCCTCATCTCCGGCCGACGGCACGTGCACAACCGTCTCGGTCCCTCTGCAGGACCTTCCCCGAGCAGGACATCAATGGAATCCTTCACCACCCGTCGGCACATCAGGATGAGCGACGCCGACATCTACGGCAATGTCCACAACCTGTCGATGATCCGGTACGCCGAGGACACCGCCGTCGAACTGGCACAGATGCTTCAGCAAGAGCACGGCGTCGAGAGCTACTGGGGTGTCGCAGAGATCCAGGCCGGCTTCACCATGCCGCTGCCCTGGACGACAGCCGAAGTCGAGCTGTCTCTGCAAGCCGAGAAGGTCGGCCGGGCCAGCCTGACGCTCCTCACCGAGATCACCTCCGAACACGGCACCCACGCCAGGGTGCGATCGCGCGTCATCCGTTTCGACTCCACCGGCAACCGCGCCGCCATCAGCCCTGAAGAACGCGCCCAGTACTCTCGCTACCTGACACCCGGCAACCAATCCACAGGAGCAGCAACGCCGATCACCGCCGTCAGCAGCCGGTGATGCGGAACCGCGCGGTCACCTGGTGGCGATCTTCAGTGCGGCAGTGTCGTCCTTGGCGCTGTTGATCTTCAGGCCGCTGGTCAATGTGCTTCTTCGCCGCTGCGGGACACTTAGAGGTCCTAACAAAGGCGTTGGATGTGGCGGTGTGTGATGAGGCAGGTGGCGAGACCGAGAACCCGTGCCCGACGCCGTGCCGCTGAGCGACCTGGTTCTCCATCCTCCAGGACCCAGCCGGGCCGGAGCCGCCCTGCACCAGCTCCTGCTCGCGAGTCGGGCATGCACCACGTGCTGGCCACCCAAAGGCTCGGCAAGGCAGCGAGCAGCGCACCCGCCCGCCGCCCTATGTCGTGGGTTCCTTCTGGGGTGAGGAGGAGGGTGGTGGTGGCGGTTTCGGCGAGGACGAGGGCGTCGGCCATCTGAGAGCGGATGAGCAGTCCAGGGGTGGCGCGATGTCCGGTGAGGGTTCCGAGGCGGATCGCGCCAAGGTGCAGGGGAAGGGGGAAGACGGGCGGCTTCGCGCCCCGGCGGGCGGGTCCGGCCGACGCCGGTTCGCCGGTTCGCCGGTGAGCATCCCCCTCACGTCGTCAGCGAGATCCGGTAGATCCGCGCGGAGGACTTCGCGATGCCCGCGCCGGTTAGGCAGCGCTCGACCGCTGCCGTGTACGACGAGGACGGGTTGGACAGAGGTACCTCCCGGGCGCGCAGCCGAAGCGCGCCCCCGGCCCCGAGTTCAGTCACTTGCTCGATACAGGCCGTAATGTTCACAGTAGGGGCTCTACTGCGGTAAATCGGCATTTACCGCAGCATTGGCGCTTGCACGTGTTCTCGATCTAGGCTGCGTCGGTTCGGGCCGCTCCCGGCGGCCCACCCGCGGAGAGGAAAGCCGATGATCGAGCAGGCCTCCACCGACCCGGTCTCGGGATGGCTTCCCGAGCTGGTCCCTGACCCGGATGTGGAGGCGGCCCGTCTCACAGCGGTACGCCGTTACGACATCCTCGACACACCGCCCGACGGCGCGTTCGACCGGGTCGCCGCGCTGGCCGCCCGCCTCTTCGACGTCCCTGTGGCCACGGTCACGATCGTCGACAGCGACCGTATCTGGTTCAAGGCGGCCCACGGCCTCGAAGGCGTCAAGGAGATCGGCCGCGATCCGGGCCTGTGCGGTTCGGCGATTCTGCGCGATGACGCCCTGGTGATCCCCGACACTCTCCGCGACCCGTTGGCGGCGGACAACCCGCTGGTCGCCGGGGAAATGGGCGTGCGCTTCTACGCCGCCGCGCCGATCATCACCCCCGACGGCCACCGGTTGGGCACCGTCAACGTCCTGGACACCAAGCCCCGCTCCATCTCCGAGGACGACATCGCCACCCTGTCCGACCTGGCTGCCATCGTGCTGGACGAGATGGAACTGCGGCTGTCGGCGATGAACGCCCTGCGCGAGGAGCAGGAGCGGCGGGCGGCCGAGAGCCGCCACGCCGAAACCGAGCGGGCACGTGCCGAAGCGGAACGCGCGGCGCGCCAGCAGGCGGAGCAGGACAAGGCCGCCATCGCGGCGTTCGCCTCTACGCTCCAGCGCACCCTGCTGCCCCCGGCGCTGCCCGTGGTGCCCGGCCTGGAACTCGCCTGTCATTACCGCACCGCCTCCGCCCATGACGTCGGCGGTGACTTCTACGACGTGTTCCCCGTCGACGAGAACCGGTGGGCGTTCTTCCTCGGCGACGTGTGCGGCAAGGGCCCCGAGGCAGCGACCGTCACCGCACTGGCCCGCCACACCCTGCGCGCCGCGGCCCAGTTCAATCCGGACCCGGTCACCGTCCTGAACACGCTCAACACCGCCCTGCTCGCCGACGTCACCGCCGGCAGCCGGTTCTGCACCGCCCTCTTCGGCCTCCTGATACCCCAGGGTGACAGCGGCTTCACCGTCACCCTCGCCACCGGCGGCCACCCAGCGGCCTACCACCTGCGCCCCGACGACAGCGGCCCGGTATGGGTCAAGGCGGTACGTCCCAAGGGCGGCATGCTCATCGGCGCCTTCCCCGGAGCTCACTTCGCCCAGAGCACCTTCCGCCTGGCACCCGGAGAGGGCCTGTTCCTCTACACTGACGGGCTGACCGAAGCCCGTACCGCGCAGGGCGCCA
>NZ_JASCXL010000136.1:0-24548 GCF_030010595.1 Streptomyces sp. CC224B
CGGGCCTTTCGTGTGGGGGGGGCCCGGTGGTTCCCCGGCGGGGCGCGAGGCCCCCCCCCCCGCCCCGGTGGGGGGGGGGGGCGACCTTGTACGTGCGTCCGCGCGGGGCCGTGGCTCAGCCGAAGACCGGCCCCGTGTACTTCTCGCCCGGCCCCTGCCCCGGCTCGTCCGGCACCACGGAGGCCTCGCGGAACGCGAGCTGGAGGGACTTCAGGCCGTCCCGCAGCGGAGCCGCGTGGAAGGAGCTGACCTCGGTCGCGCTCGCGTCGAGCAGACCGGCCAGGGCCTGGATGAGCTTGCGGGCCTCGTCCAGGTCCTTGTGGGCCTCGCCCTCCTCGGCCAGGCCCAGGTTCACCGCCGCCGCGCTCATCAGGTGCACCGCGACCGTCGTGATCACCTCGACCGCGGGCACGTCTGCGATGTCGCGGGTCATGGCGTCGAAGTCGGGGCTTCCCGGGGTGGAGGCGGCGGAGGCGGACGCGGCCGGTGCGGCCGAGGGGTCCGGGAAGGGTGCGGCGGGGCTGGTGTCACTCATGCCCCACACCCTAGAGCCGCCCGCGGACCGTTAGCCCCACCCCCCGGGACCTGCTAACCTTGGGTGACGACCGGCCGGACACCGGCGCGCCAGCGCAGGCTCCGGCCCACAAGTGGAGGCTCCGATCTCCCACCTTGCCGCTCCCCGAGCGGCGGGTCACCGGTCAGGCGGTCCGGCTCTCCGAGCGACGGTCCGCCCGATGCGCCCCGTGGTCACCGCGGAGGTGCTCCGGTATTCGTATGGAGCCCCTGCTGTGATCAGTCGGGGCATTTTTTGTGCTCCCGGTGTGTTGGTCGAACAAACAGACGTAACGCGGCTGTCCGCCAGACCGCCGCGTGGTGCTACCGAGGAGGATCCATCAGCGCCGAGCCCCGCATCAACGACCGGATTCGCGTTCCCGAGGTGCGACTTGTCGGTCCCAGCGGCGAGCAGGTCGGGATTGTCCCGCTTGCCAAGGCCCTGGAGCTTGCGCAGGAGTACGACCTGGACCTGGTCGAGGTCGCGGCGAACGCCCGTCCGCCCGTGTGCAAGCTCATGGACTACGGGAAGTTCAAGTACGAGTCGGCCATGAAGGCCCGTGAGGCGCGCAAGAACCAGGCGCACACGGTCATCAAGGAGATGAAGCTCCGGCCGAAGATCGACCCGCACGACTACGACACCAAGAAGGGTCACGTCGTCCGGTTCCTCAAGCAGGGCGACAAGGTCAAGATCACGATCATGTTCCGTGGTCGCGAGCAGTCCCGGCCGGAGCTCGGCTACCGGCTGCTGCAGCGCCTCGCCGAGGACGTCCAGGACCTCGGGTTCATCGAGTCGAACCCGAAGCAGGACGGCCGCAACATGATCATGGTCCTCGGTCCGCACAAGAAGAAGACCGAGGCGATGGCCGAGGCCCGTGAGGCCCAGGCGGCCCGCAAGGCGGACGCGAAGGCCAACCCCGGCAAGTCGCAGAACGCCGCCGACGACGAGTCCGCCGAGGCTCCGGCCGAGGCTCCGGCCGAGGCTTCCGCCGAGGCCTGATCCCCGGACGCGTGACGTACGACGCATGACGCACGGCGCACGTCCAGGGATTGCCCACTGATACATCGGACGCTTCCGGATGCCCGGTTTCACGACCGGGCATCGGAGCGCCACTGACGAGGAGAGAACGGCGCTATGCCGAAGAACAAGACGCACAGCGGTGCCAGCAAGCGCTTCAAGGTCACCGGCTCCGGCAAGGTGCTCCGCGAGCGCGCCGGCAAGCGCCACCTGCTCGAGCACAAGTCGTCCCGCGTGACGCGTCGCCTCACCGGCAACGCCGAGATGGCCCCGGGCGACGCCGCGAAGATCAAGAAGCTTCTCGGCAAGTGACGTCGCGGCCCCCGGTGACGGGGGCCTCGCGACGCCAGGACCGGGACATCAGTCGAACCGGGCCGTGTGACGACCACCACGGCCCCGCTACAAGGAGTTAACAAGTGGCACGCGTCAAGCGGGCAGTCAACGCCCACAAGAAGCGTCGGGCGATCCTCGAGCAGGCCAGCGGCTACCGCGGCCAGCGGTCGCGCCTGTACCGCAAGGCGAAGGAGCAGGTCACCCACTCCCTCGTCTACAACTACAACGACCGCAAGAAGCGCAAGGGCGACTTCCGTCAGCTGTGGATCCAGCGCATCAACGCCGCTGCCCGCGCCAACGGCATCACCTACAACCGCTTCATCCAGGGTCTGAAGGCCGCCAACATCGAGGTGGACCGCAAGATCCTGGCCGAGCTGGCCGTGAACGACGCCAACGCGTTCGCCGCGCTCGTCGAGGTCGCCCAGAAGGCGCTGCCGTCCGACGTCAACGCCCCCAAGGCCGCGTGACGTCGCACCGAGCTGAGCGAGTGTGACTGGACCCGCAGGCCATCCGGCCTGGGGGTCCAGTCGCGTTCGGCCCTGCCCCGCTGCGCGACGCCGCGGCGGGAAGCACACCCCCGCCGGGCAGCGGAGACGCCGCAGCCCCCTCGTACCCCTGACGTACACCTGAAAGCGACTCGATGGCACACGGTCCGGAACTGATCTCCCCGCGTTCGCCGCGCGTCAGTGGCGCGCGACGGCTCGGCAAGCGGAACTTCCGCGGCAAGGAACGGCTGTTCCTCGCGGAGGGGCCGCAGGCGGTGCGGGAGGCGGCCGGACACCGCAGCGGCGGTGCGGCCACGCTCGTCGAGCTGTTCACGACCGTGGAGGCCGCCGAGCGGTACGCCGACATCGTGGCGGACGCGCGGACCGCGGGCGCCCGGGTGCACCTCGCCGACGAGAGCGTGATCGCCGACATCTCCACCACCGTCACCCCGCAGGGCCTCGTCGGCGTGTGCCGGTTCCTGGACGTGCCGTTCGAGGAGATCCTCGCCGGGCGGCCCAAGCTCGTCGCGGTGCTCGCGCACGTCAGGGACCCTGGGAACGCGGGCACGGTGCTGCGCTGCGCGGACGCCGCGGGCGCCGACGCGGTGGTGCTCACCGACGCGTCCGTGGACCTCTACAACCCCAAGGCCGTGCGCGCCTCCGTCGGCTCGCACTTTCACCTGCCGGTGGCCGTCGGCGTACCCGTGGAACAGGCCGTACGCGGCCTGAAGGCGGCCGGTGTCCGGGTGCTCGCCGCGGACGGCGCGGGCGCCGACGACCTGGACGCCGAGCTGGACAAGGGCACCATGGGCACCGAGACCGCGTGGATCTTCGGCAACGAGGCCTGGGGCCTGCCGGAGGAGACCCGCGCACTCGCCGACGCGGTGGTGCGCGTGCCGATCCACGGCAGCGCGGAGAGCCTGAACCTCGCGACCGCGGCAGCCGTATGCCTCTATGCGTCCGCCCGGGCGCAGCGCGCCTCCGGAGGGTGCCGCTCCGTCACCCACGGCTAGTAGGGTGTCGGGCTCGGGGGCTCACTGCCAGCTCCGAGAGGCGGGGACAAGGGGAATGAGCGTCGGCACGAGCAGGGCACCGGGAGTGCGGGGCGTGCTGTGCCCGCCCGCGGCCCCGGCCGGCCCCGGCCTGGGCGAGCTCGGCCTCGACCCGGACGACCTGCCGGACGGCCTGGTCGTCGCCGACGAGAGCGGGCGCGTCATCTGCTTCAACGCCGCCGCCGCCCGGATCACCGCGGTGCGGCCCGCCGACGCGCTCGGCGCCCCCATCGAGCGCGCCCTGCCCCTGGAGGACCTCGAAGGCCGCCGCTGGTGGCAGCTCACCGACCCCTACGGAGGGCTCACCATCCGCGTCGCCCAGCCGGAGCGCAACCTGCTCCTGCCGGGCGGCAGGGAAGTCCTCGTCTCGGCCCGCTACCTGCGGTCGCGGCCCACGGGCCCGCTGCGCCGCCTCGTGGTCTCGCTGCGCGACACCGAGGCCCGGCGGCGCACGGAGCGCAGCCACGCCGAGCTCATCGCCACCGTCGCCCACGAGCTGCGCTCGCCGCTGACCTCGGTGAAGGGCTTCACCGCGACGCTGCTCGCCAAGTGGGAGCGGTTCACCGACGACCAGAAGCGGCTCATGCTGGAGACCGTCGACGCGGACGCGAACCGGGTGACGCGGCTCATCGCCGAGCTCCTCGACATCTCCCGCATCGACTCCGGCCGGCTCGAACTGCGCCGCCAGCCCGTCGACATCGGCGCCGCCGTCGGGCGCCACATCCAGGCCCACGTCGCCGCCGGACAGGACGCCGACCGCTTCCTCGTCCGCATCCAGCACCCGCTGCCCGACCTGTGGGCCGACCCGGACAAGATCGACCAGGTGCTGAGCAACCTCCTGGAAAACGCGGTGCGCCACGGCGAGGGAACTGTCACGATCGACGTGGCGCCCTCGCCGTCCCTGCGCGTCCGGGGCGCGACCGACACCGCGGTCACCGTCAGTGACGAGGGGTCCGGCATTCCGGAGGAGTCGATGAGCCGCGTCTTCACCCGCTTCTGGCGGGGCAGCAAACGCGGCGGGACAGGACTGGGCTTGTACATCGTGAAGGGCATCGTCGAGGCGCACGGCGGCACGATCACCGTCGGCCGCGCGGCGAGCGGCGGCGCCCAGTTCCGATTTACGTTGCCCGTGGGGGCTCCGGCGTACCTCCAGTGAGCACCGGCCGCGCAGCCGGTGCCCGCCGCCCGAGCCGCCCGCGGGCGCATTCGTTCACGTCAGCCCCGTTAGACTCGGCCTCTGGCACCTTTGCGTCCCCCTGTGCGGGACGGCTCAGCGCCGAGCCGGGGACGGCTCCGCCCGAGCCGGGCGCCGTCCGCGGGGGACCATCCGCCAGCCAACCGGAAGCACGGGAAGAGATGTCGGCACCGAACAAGTCGTACGACCCTGTCGAGGTCGAGGCACTGAAACCTGAAGAGATCGAGCGCATGCGGGACGAGGCGCTCGCCGCCTTCGCGGCCGCCGCCGACCTCGACCAGCTCCAGGAGGCGAAGACCGCGCACTGCGGCGGCACCTCGCCGCTCGCGCTCGCCAACCGCGAGATCGGCGCGCTGCCCCCGCAGGCCAAGGCCGAGGCGGGCAAGCGCGTCGGCATGGCCCGCGGCGCCGTGAACAAGGCGCTCGCCGCCCGCCAGAGCGAGCTGGAGGCCGAGCGCGACGCCCGCGTCCTGGTCGAGGAGGCCGTGGACGTCACGCTGCCCCACGACCGCGTCGCGGCCGGTGCCAGGCACCCGCTGACCACGCTGTCGGAGCGCATCGAGGACATCTTCGTCGCCATGGGCTACGCGGTCGCCGAGGGCCCCGAGGCGGAGGCGGAGTGGTTCAACTTCGACGCCCTGAACATCGGCCCGGACCACCCGGCCCGCGGTGAGCAGGACACCTTCTTCATCGAAGGCGCCGAGAGCGCCGAGAGCGCCAAGGGCACCGACGGCTCCGGCGTCGTGCTGCGCACGCACACCTCGCCCGTGCAGATCCGCTCGCTCATCGACCGCGAGCCGCCGGTCTACGTGATCTGCCCCGGCCGCGTGTACCGCAGCGACGAGCTGGACGCCACCCACACGCCCGTCTTCCACCAGGTCGAGCTGCTCGCCGTGGACGAGGGCCTGACCATGGCCGACCTCAAGGGCACCCTGGACCACATGGTGCAGGCGCTGTTCGGCGGCGAGGGCATGAAGACCCGGCTGCGGCCGAACTTCTTCCCGTTCACCGAGCCGTCCGCCGAGATGGACATGGTCTGCTACGTGTGCCGCGGCGAGTCCGTGGGCAACCCCGACCGCCCCTGCCGCACCTGCTCCAGCGAGGGCTGGATCGAGCTCGGCGGCTGCGGCATGGTCAACCCCAAGGTGCTCCAGGCCTGCGGGGTCGACCCGGAGAAGTACAGCGGATTCGCCTTCGGGTTCGGCATCGAACGGATGCTGATGTTCCGCCACAACGTCGAAGACATGCGAGACATGGTCGAGGGTGACATCCGGTTCACCCGGCCGTTCGGGATGGAGATCTGATGCGGGTCCCGCTTTCCTGGCTGCGGGAGTACGTCGACCTGCCGGCCACCGAGACCGGCCGTGACGTACAGGCCAAGCTCATCGCGGCGGGCCTGGAGGTCGAGACCGTCGAGCGGCTCGGCGAGGGCCTCAAGGGCCCGCTGGCCGTCGGCAAGGTCCTCACCATCGAGGAGCTGGAGGGCTTCAAGAAGCCCATCCGCTTCTGCACCGTCGACGTCGGCACGGCCAACGGCACCGGCGAGCCGCAGGAGATCGTCTGCGGCGCCCGCAACTTCGCCGTCGGCGACAAGGTCGTCGTGGCGCTGCCCGGCGCCGTGCTCCCCGGCGACTTCGCCATCGCCGAGCGCAAGACGTACGGCAGGATGTCCCGCGGCATGATCTGCTCCGGCGACGAGCTGGGCATGGGCGACGACGGGTCCGGAGGCATCATCGTGCTGCCGCCCGAGCACGAGGCCGGCACCGACGCCATCGAGCTGCTGGAGCTGTTCGACGAGGTCCTGGACATCGCCGTCACGCCCGACCGCGGCTACTGCCTGTCGATGCGCGGCGTCGCCCGCGAGACCGCCACCGCCTACGGCCTGCCGCTGCGCGACCCGGCGCTGCTCGACGTCCCGGCCCCGAACTCCTTCGGCTACCCGGTCCGCATCAGCGACCCCACGGGCTGCGACCGCTTCGCCGCGCGCACCGTCACCGGGCTGCGCCCCGACGCCCGCTCGCCGATCTGGCTCCAGCGCCGCCTGCAGAAGGCGGGCATGCGCCCGATCTCGCTGACCGTCGACGTCGCCAACTACGTGATGCTGGAGCTCGGCCAGCCGCTGCACACCTACGACCGCTCCCGCGTCCAGGGCACCATCGGTGTCCGCCGGGCCGAGCAGGGCGAGAAGATCACCACCCTCGACGGTGTCGAGCGCGTCCTCGACGCCGAGGACCTGGTGATCACCGACGAGCGCGGGCCCATCGGGCTCGCCGGCGTCATGGGCGGCGCCAACACCGAGATCGCCGACCACGACGCCACCGACGAGGACGCCACCACCGACGTCGTCATCGAGGCCGCGCACTTCAACCCGGTGTCCGTGGCCCGCACCGCGCGCCGCCACAAGCTGGCCTCCGAGGCGGCCCGCCGCTTCGAGCGCGGCGTCGACCCGCAGGCCGCGTCCGCCGCCGCGCAGCGCACCGTCGACCTGCTCGTGCTGCTCGCGGGCGGCACCGCCGAGGCGGGCGTCACCGAGGTCATCGCGCCGTCCGCGCCGCACACCATCACCATGCCCGCCGACCACCCGGACAAGGTCGCCGGCGTCGTCTACGGCCGCGAGACCGTCGTCCGCCGCCTCCAGCAGGTCGGCTGCGACGTCTACGGCCAGGACGTCCTGACGGTCACCGTGCCGTCGTGGCGCCCCGACCTCGTCGAGGTCAACGACCTCGCCGAGGAGGTCATCCGCCTCGAGGGGTACGAGAACCTGCCCTCGACGCTGCCCAAGCCTCCCGCGGGCCGCGGCCTGACCGAGCGGCAGCGCCTGCACCGCCGCGCGGGCCGCGCCCTGGCCGGCGCCGGGTACGTGGAGGCGCCGACCTACCCCTTCCTCAGCGAGCGGGTCTTCGACCAGCTCGGCCTGGAGGCGGACGACCCGAACCGCCGCGTGGTCAAGCTCGTCAACCCGCTCTCGGACGAGGAGCCCGCGCTCCGCACCACGCTCCTGCCGGGCCTGCTCGCCGCGCTGCGCCGCAACGACGGCCGGGGCAGCCACGACCTGGCGCTGTTCGAGACGGGCCTGGTGTTCCACCCGTCCGAGGAGGCGGCCGTCGCCGGGCGCCCGCCGGTCGACCGGCGCCCCACGGACGAGGAGATCGCCGCGCTCAACAGCGCCCTGCCCGAGCAGCCGCGGCACGCCGCGGTCGTCCTCGCGGGCGCCCGTGAGCGCGCCGGCTGGTGGGGCAAGGGCCGCCCGGCCGACTGGGCGGACGCCGTCGAGGCGGCCCGCCTCCTGGCCCGTGAGGCCGGCGCCGAACTCATCGTCCAGCAGGGCCAGTACGGCCCGTGGCACCCGGGCCGGTGCGCCGAACTCACGGTGTACCTGGAGAGCGCGCAGGGCCCCGGCGGCGAGCAGGGCGACCTGGTCTCCATCGGCCACGCCGGCGAGCTGCACCCGCGCGTCGTCAAGGCGCTCGGCCTGCCCGCCCGCACCTGCGCGATGGAGCTGAACCTGGACCTGCTCCAGGAGGCCGGCGAGGGCACGCCGCGCGCGCCGCGCATCTCGTCCTTCCCGGTGGCCACCCAGGACGTCGCGCTGGTCGTCGACCAGGACGTGCCGGCGGCCGTCGTCGAGGCCTACCTGCGCGACGGCGCGGGCGACCTCCTGGAGGACATCCGGCTGTTCGACGTCTTCACCGGCGACCAGGTCGGCGAGGGCAGGAAGTCGCTGGCGTACGCGCTGCGGTTCCGCGCGCCCGACCGCACGCTGACCGTCGAGGAGGCCTCGGCCGCCCGCGACGCGGCGGTGGCCCGCGCGGCCGAGACGACCGGCGCGGTGCTGCGCGGGGCGTAGCGGACGCCGCCGCGGCAGCCGCCCGGCGCACGAAGGCGCAGGTGAGGGGGCGCATCCGGACAACCGGATGCGCCCCCTCCGGCGTGCTGGGGCCCGGCCGGGGCGCCGCTCACTCGTTCAGGTGAGAACGCCCGGTGATCCGTCCCGATCCGGCCGTTCGGTCGACAGAATCGATCCGGCCGCAGGGGCTCGCCCCGGACCCGGCCCACACGCCGGACCAGGCCTCACCACACGCTGAACCGGGCCTCAGGGGGGCCGTCGGCATGATCCTCAGCAAGCCCCGGGCGCTCCGCCGCGGCGCCGTGTTCCGGCGCCGGCCGCGGCTGCGCACCCGGCGGCACCGCCAGGAGCGGTCCCCGGCCCCGTTCGAGCGGCGCCGGCGGCGGCTGCTGCGCCGCGCCCTCACGCTCGGCCTGCCCACGGTGTGGGGCGCCGTCGCCATCACGTACAAGCTCGCCTGTCCGCTCGCGCAGCAGAGCGGGCTCGGTGCCCGGATCGTCACCAGCGCCGTCTTCTTCGCCGTCGGCACCGGGCTGGTGTTCCACGTGCGCCACGCCCTGGTACGGGAGCTGCGGCAGGTCCGCGAGGTCGCCGGCGCCGCGCAGAACGTCCTGCTCCGGCCGCTGCCACCGCGCATCGACGGCTTCGCGCTGGCCGCGGGGCGGCTGTCCGCCGCGCGCGGCGCCCTGGTCGGCGGCGACCTGTACGAGGTCGCGGCCACCGACCACGGCGTGCGCGTCGTCATGGGCGACGTACGCGGCCACGGCCTCGCCGCGCTCGGCACCGTCGCCGCCGTGCTCGGCAGCTTCCGCGAGGCCGCCCACGACGAGGCCGAGCTGCCGCAGGTGCTGCGGCGCCTGGAGCGGGCCCTGGACCGGCACCTGCGGGAGCGCTCCCGCGCCGAGCACCCGGCGGGCGGCGCGGCGGCCCCCGAGGGCCCGCTCGCCGAGGAGTTCGTCACCGTCCTGCTGGTGGAGATCAGCCGGGACGGCGACGTCTGGGCGCTCAACTGCGGCCATCCCTGGCCCTACCACCTGCGCGGCCTGGCCCGGCCGCTGACCGGCGGCGAGCCGCTGCCGCCGCTCGGCCCCTTCCCGCTCCCCGCCGACCTCGCCACGCAGCGCTGCGGACGGCTGCTGCCGGGCGACGCGCTCGTGCTGCACACCGACGGCCTGGAGGACGCCCGCGACGGATCCGGCCGGTTCTTTCCCCTGCAGAGCGTGCTCAGCGAGGCCGCGCGCGTCCCGGCGGTGCCGCCGGAGCGCGTGATCCAGACCGTGTACACCCGGCTCCTGCGGCACGTCGGCCGGCTGCCGTCCGACGACGCGGCCCTGGTCGTGCTCCGCAACGACCGCGGACGGGTCCCGCGGCAGACGGAGACCGGGCGGCGCGCCCGCACCATGAGCTGAACACCGCCCGGTGTGGTGCGGCCCGCGCCGTCCGGACCGTCGGGGAACTTCGGGCAGACGACGGTGTCCGGACGGCGCCGCAGAGGGCCGCCGCGCTGTGTGAGGGGGGAGCCGGCGGCCCGGCCGCCTCCTGGTGAGCCCTCAGTCAACCGAACGCGCGCCCCGTGCGGCAGTGCGCGTACCCCCCGGATGCGAGCACTCCGTTCACACCCCGTGTGAAGTGCGCTCCACTACGCTGGGTCGCACCGAGCCACCGGAGGGCATCCATGCAGCCCAACACCCTGCTCGACGCGATCCTCGACGAAGCCGGCATCTCCCACGCGGGCCTGGCCGCCCACGTCAACCAGGCGGGCAAGGCCCGCGGTCTGGCCCTGAGATACGAACACACCGCCGTGGCCCGCTGGTTGAAGGGCCAGCGTCCGCGCGGCCAGGTGCCCGACCTGATCTGCGAGGTGCTCGCGGCACGCCTGCGGCGCCCGGTGACGCTCGACGACATCGGCCTCGGCGTGCCCGGCAACCCGGTCGTCCGCGGCGGCACCATGGCCTCCACCCTCTCCGGGTTCGTCGAGCGGGCGACCGCGCTGTGGCGGTCGGACGAGCAGCAGCGCCCGCACCTGCTCGGCGCGCCCGCGGTGACCGGGACGCCCGCCGTGATGCCGGTGTGGGAGTGGGAGAACCCGCCGGAGGACACGGACGTGTCGCGCGGCGGCCGCCACCCGGTGAGCCTGGCGGACCTGGAGACGCTGCGCGCGGCCCGTACGCACTACGAGCGGATGTACCGCAAGACCGGTGGCGTCGCGACCCGCACCCGGATCGTCGGCTTCCTCAACGCGGAGGCGGCGCCGCTGCTGCGCGGCAGCTACACCGACGCGATGGGGCGCCAACTGCACCGCGCGACCGGCGGGTTGGTGGCGATCGCCGGAATCTGCGCCTACGACTCGGACGCGCACGGCCTCGCCCAGCGCTACTTCCACCAGGCGCTGCGCCTGGCCAAGGCCAGCGGGGACCGGGGGCTCGGCGCGTATGTGATCGCGCTGCTCGTCAACCAGTCGCTCTTCATGCGGGAGTACCGCCAGGCGGTCGCCTTCGCGGAGGCCGCGCTGCGCGCCGCGGGCCGCGACATCACGCCCGCGCTCGCCTCCGACCTGTACGCGATGCAGGCCAAGGCGTACGCGCACCTGGGCGACGGCAGCAGCGCGCTGTCGTGCATCCGGCGGGCCGAGGCCGCCGCCGACCGCATCCGGCGCGGCCGGGAGCCGGACGAGACGGGCTATGTCCAGCCGGGCCTGGTGAACGTACAGGTGGCGGAGGCGCTGCTCAGCCTCGGTGATCTCGCGGGCGCGCACGAGCACGCCGCGGCGGCGGTGGACACCCCGGCGCACGACCGGGGCCGCGTGCACCGGCTCGCCATGCTCAGCCAGATCGAGCTGCGCCAGGGCAACACCGACGAGGCGGTGGCCACGGCGGTGGAGATGGCCGAACAGGCGCGCGGGATGGAGTCCCAGCGGCTGCGCGACCGGCTGCGGGCCGTGCGCGAGCACCTCGTCCGCAGCGACTGCGCGGCCACGGCCGAGGCCGCCGAACTCATCGACGGGGCCCTGCGCATCCCGCTGTGAGCGGCCCGGCGCGGTGAAGCGCGCCGCCCCCGCCGGGTGGTGACCTCAGCGGTGCGGGAGCGGAACGAGCCCTGACACGTGCCGCCCTCGCTCCGCCGTGCGCCGTGTGCCCGCGCTCTTCCCTGCTGCGATATTGCCATCTACTCGGCGGAAGGTGGCAGAACCGTGCAGTGGACGAAACAGAGCGAACAAACTGTGTATGGAAACCGGTGGTTCACCGTCAACCTGGCGGATGTCGAGCTGCCGAACGGCCGACACCTCGACCACTTCCTCATACGGCTCCGTCCGGTGGCCATCGCCACGGTCGTCAACGAGGCCAACGAGGTCCTGCTCCTGTGGCGGCACCGCTTCATCACGGACAGCTGGGGCTGGGAGCTCGCGGCCGGGGTGGTGGAGGACGGCGAGGACATCGCCGACGCGGCGGCGCGCGAGATGGAGGAGGAGACCGGCTGGCGGCCGGGACCCCTGCGGCACCTGATGAGTGTCGAGCCGTCCAACGGGCTCACGGACGCCCGGCACCACATCTACTGGTCGGACGAGGGGACCTACATCGGCCACCCCGAGGACGACTTCGAGTCGGACCGCCGTGAGTGGGTCCCGCTCAAGCTCGTCCCCGACATGGTGGCGCGCGGTGAGGTCCCGGCCGCCAACATGGCGGCAGCCCTCCTCCTGCTGCACCATATGCGCCTCGGTGAAGACGCGCGCTGACCGCCCGGACGCGGCCCCGGAGCTAGTGGCCGAGGGCCTGCCAGACCGCCACGGCGAGCGCGCCGACCGCGGTGAGCGCGGCCAGGGCGGGCAGTGGCCATCGGGTGTGTTCCAGGGCCGTGATCCGGACGGCGAGGTCGTCCTGGTCCTTCGTGTGCTGTGCGTCACGTGCGGTGAGCAACGCGAGCTGTCCGTCGACGCGGGCCAGGCCCACGTCCAGGCTTCGACGTAACTCTGCGAGTTCTTCCGGGACCACGGCACGCTCGGGGTCGGTGGTCACGAGTCCGCTCCTCTCAGTAGTGATCGCTTCCCCCCTGTGCGTAGTTCGAAAGTCAACTCGCCTGGTGGTCGCGGCGGGAGAGTGTGCGAAGGGCATATGCGAGCCCGGCGCGCACACGGTGTGCGAACGGCGCGGGCCCGGCACTCGGGGAGTGCCGGGCCCGTGGACTGGCCGGTTTTTGACCCTTGTTCAATCACGGAGCGTAGCCATAGTCCCGGAACGCGGGCATCCGGTCCGTACCTGGCCGAGGCGGGACGGTCACCGCGCGCTGCCGCGCCGGGTTCAGCCGTGGCTGCCGCGCCGCGCCGGGGTTCAGGCGTAGCTGTAGAAGCCCGAGCCCGTCTTGCGGCCCAGGCGGCCCGCGTCGACCATGCGCTGGAGCAGCGGGGGAGCGGCGTAGAGCGGCTCCTTGTACTCGGCGTACATCGAGTCGGCGACCGAGGCCACGGTGTCCAGGCCGATCAGGTCGGACAGCTTGAGCGGGCCCATCGGGTGGGCGCAGCCCATCTCCATGCCGTTGTCGATGTCCTCACGGCTCGCGATACCCGACTCGAACATCCGGATCGCGGACAGCAGATACGGGATGAGCAGCGCGTTCACCACGAACCCGGAACGGTCCTGGGCGCGGATGGCGTGCTTGCCGAGCACCTTCTCGGTGAAGAGCTGCGCCCGGCTGAGGGTCCCCTCCGACGTGGTCAGCGCCGGGATCAGCTCGACGAGCTGCTGCACGGGGGCCGGGTTGAAGAAGTGGATGCCGATGACCTGGTCGGGCCGCGACGTGGCCACGGCCAGCTTCACCAGCGGGATGGAGGAGGTGTTGGAGGCGAGGATCGCGTCCTGCCGCGTCACCACCTGGTCGAGCACCTGGAAGATCTCGGTCTTGACCTGCTCGTTCTCCACGACGGCCTCGATGACAAGGTCGCGGTCGGCGAACTCGCCGAGGTCCGTGGTGAAGCTGAGCTGCGCGATCGTCGCGTCCCGCTCCGCCTCGGAGATCTTGCCGCGCTCGGCGGCCTTGGACAGGGAGTTGTACAGCCGCGTACGACCGATCTCCAGGGCCTCCCCGGTGGTCTCCGCGACCTTCACGTCCAGGCCGGAACGGGCGCAGACCTCCGCGATCCCGGCGCCCATCTGGCCACAGCCCACCACTCCGACGCGCGCAATGTCGGCCATAGAGTCGGTCACCTCGTGCCTTTCGCTCATCTACAGGGGCGGCAGGTCCCCCCGTACGGTGCCGGTCCCTGCCTCGCCGGTGAACGTTACTCCGCGCGTCGCGGTGCGCGGGGGTGCGGGTCGGGCATGCTGTCCCCGAACGGCCAGGGCTTGTCCGGGGATTTCCAGGAACAGGGGTCGGGACCATGAGGCATATGTCACGTCGGGCCTTCACCGTGGCGGCGGCCACGGTGGCCGCGGGGCTGGCGACAGCCGGGGACGCGGCGGCACGGGAGCGCTCCAGACGCCCGGGGCACGAGATGCGGGGCATGTGGGTGGCCACGGTGGTCAACATCGACTGGCCCTCCAAGCCCGGCCTGCCCCCGGAGCAGCAGCGCGCGGAGCTCGTCGCGTACCTGGACGAGGCGGTGCGCCGCCGCCTGAACGCGGTCGTCCTCCAGGTGCGTCCGACGGCCGACGCGTTCTGGCCGTCGCGGTACGAGCCGTGGTCGGAGTACCTCACGGGCACGCAGGGCAGGCACCCGGGCTGGGACCCGCTGGGCACGGCCGTGCGCGAGGCGCACCGCCGGGGCCTGGAGCTGCACGCCTGGTGCAACCCGTTCCGCGTCGCCATGCACGCCGACCCGCAACGCCTGGTGCCGGACCACCCCGCGCGCGTGCACCCCGAGTGGGTGGTGCCCTACGGCGGCAAGCTCTTCTACAACCCGGGCCTGCCCGAGGTCCGGCGGTTCGTGCAGGACGCGATGCTCGACGCCGTGCGGCGCTACCGCCTCGACGCGGTGCACTGGGACGACTACTTCTACCCGTACCCGGTCGCGGGACAGGCCTTCGACGACGACGAGGCCTTCGCCCGGTACGGCGGCGGCTTCCCGGACCGGGCGGCCTGGCGGCGGGACAACATCGACCGCCTGGTGCGCGAGATGGGCGTCCGCGTGAAGAAGACACGGCCCGGCACCCGGTTCGGCATCAGCCCCTTCGGCGTGTGGCGCAACGCGTCCACCGACCCGGCGGGCTCGGACACGCGGGCCGGCGTGCAGACCTACGACGACCTGTACGCGGACACCCGCGGCTGGGTGAGGAAGCGCTGGATCGACTACATCGCCCCCCAGCTCTACTGGCACATCGGGCTGCCCGCGGCGGACTACGCCAAGCTGGTCCCCTGGTGGGACGAGGTGGCCCGGGGCACGGGCGTACGGCTGTACGTGGGGGAGGCCCTGTACAAGGCGGGCGACCCGGCGCAGCCCGCGCCGTGGCAGGACCCGGCCGAGCTGTCCCGGCACCTGACGTACGCCAAGGACTTCCCGCAGGTGCGCGGGCACATCTTCTACTCGGCGAAGCACGTGGTCGCGGACCGGATCGGCGCGATGCGGCGCGTCGTCGACGACCACTACACGCCGCGCGCCGGCTGAACCGGGCACGGGCTCCGGCGCGACCAGGCACGGGCTTCCGGCGCCCCGCCCGGCCTGGGCGCGGCGCGCCTGCCCGTCCTGACGTGCCGGGACCGGCTACCGGCGGCCCCGGCCGACCCGGGACCGGCCCCCGGTCGGGGCGCCGGTCCCGGGCGGGGACGTCCGCGCCGGTTCAGTCCGCGTCGGCTCAGTCCGCGTCGGAGAAGGGCCGTACGACCGTGTCCGGGCCCGGTGACATCACCGTCTCGTGGCCGTCCTCGAAGCGCACGCGGTACGGCGGGCCGCCGTTCGCGCCGAGGACCTCGATGACTTCCGCAGTCCGGTCGTGCTGTCCGACGATCCTGCCGTGGATCAGCAGCCGGTCGCCCACGGATGCTTGCATGGGGAGTGACCTCCTCGTCCGCGTCACGGATGGTGGCGGTGCGTGGCCGTCAGTGTACGACCGGTGGCCCCGGTTGGCTCCCCGCGCGCGTCGGGTGACCGGGACGGGCCGGGTCGGGCCGCGACGCGCGCCCCCCCCGCTAGCTCCGCGCGCGTTGGGTGACCGCGATGCACACCAGGACGGCCACGGCGGTGAGCGGGGCCGCGGGCGTCAGGTTCTCGCCCAGCAGGAAGACCGACCACACCAGGGTGAGGAGCGGCTGCGCGAGCTGGAGCTGGCTGGCCTTGGGGACGCCGATGGCGGCCATGCCCCGGTACCAGACGACCAGGCCGAGGAACTGCGAGCCGACCGCCGCGTACAGCAGGCCCGCCGTGCTGTGCCCGGTGAGGTGGAACGGCTCGTGCGGCAGGGCGAGCGCCGCCCCCGCCACGGCGAGCGGCAGGCACAGGACGAGCGCCCAGCCGATCACCTGCCAGCCGGGCATGTGCCGGGCCAGGCGGCCGCCCTCGGTGTACCCCGCGGCGCACACGAGCAGCGCGGCGAACAGGTACAGGTCCGCGGTCGACAGCGCCCCGCCGCTCTGCGCCACCGTGAACGCGATGACCGCGGCGGCGCCCGCGAGCGCGGCCGCCCAGAAGGTGCGCGAGGGCCGGACACCGGTGCGCAGGGCGGAGAACACCGCGGTCGTCAGCGGCAGCAGCCCGACCACGACCGCGGCGTGCGCGGTGCTGGACGTCTGCAGGGCGAGGGAGGTCAGCAGCGGGAAGCCCACCACCACCCCGGCCGCGACCACCACGAGACCGCCCCAGTCGGCGCGCCGGGGCAGCGGCACGCGCAGCGCGAGCAGGCAGCCGCCCGCGACGAGGGCGCTGAGCACGCAGCGCAGGGCGACGAACGTCCAGGGGCCCATGCCCTCAAGGCCCCAGGCCGTGGAGGGGAAGGTGAGCGAGAAGGCGACGACACCGAGGGCGGCCTGCAGGGCACCGGCGCGGTGGGAGTCGGACGGGGCCGGGGCCACCGGGGCGGCCGGGGACGGTGCCGCGGTGCCCGGGGTCGTCGCGGTGGCCGAGGCCGCGGGCCGGGCCGCGGCCTCGGTGCCGGACCGCGCGCGGGCCGGGGTGCGGCCCTGGGTCCGGGACGGGGTGCGGGACGCGGCCCGGGGCGGGACCGCTATCCGCTGTCGCTCGGTAGCGCTACTCTGTGCTCTCATGCAAGAGCGTAGCAGTGTAGGTGAGTTGGTACGCCAGCTCCGCGGCGAGCTGGACCGCTACTCACCAGGAGGAAAGCTGCCGTCCAGCCGTGCCCTGGTCGAGCGGTTCCGGGTCAGCCCGGTGACCGTGTCCCGGGCGCTGGCGCAGCTCGCCGCGGAGGGTCTGGTCGTCACCCGGCCCGGCGCCGGGGCGTTCCGGGCCGAGGCGCCGGGCGCCGCCACCACCGGGGCGGTGGGCGACACCTCGTGGCAGGAGGTGTCCCTGAGCGCGGACGCCGCCGCGGACGTGGTGCCGCGCTCGGTGGACGCCTCCGGGGTGCTCGCCACGCTGGCCGCGCCCGGCCCCGGCGTCATCGAGTTCAACGGCGGCTATCTGCACCCCTCGCTCCAGCCTGAGCGCGCCCTGTCCGCCGCGCTCGCCCGGGCCGGACGGCGCCCCGGCGCCTGGGAGCGCCCTCCGGTCGACGGCCTGCCCGAGCTGCGCGAGTGGTTCGCGCGCGGCATCGGCGGCGCCATCACCGCCGCCGAGGTCCTGGTCACCGCGGGCGGCCAGAGCGCCCTGACGACCACGCTGCGGGCGCTCGCCCCGCCCGGCGCGCCGGTGCTCATCGAGTCGCCCACGTACCCCGGCCTGCTCGCCATCGCGCGGGCCGCGGGGCTGCGGCCGGTGCCGGTTCCGGTGGACACCGACGGGGTGCGCCCGGAGCTGCTCGCCGCCGCGTTCGCCGCCACCGGCGCCCGCGTGTTCGTCTGCCAGCCGCTGTTCCAGAACCCCACCGGCGCCGTGCTCTCCGCCGAGCGCCGCCCCGAGGTGCTGCGCATCGCCCGCGAGGCCGGGGCGTTCGTCGTCGAGGACGACTTCGTGCGCCGGCTCGTGCACGAGGGGGCGGGACCGCTGCCGCGGCCCCTCGCGTCCGACGACCGCGACGGCGTCGTCGTGCACGTCTGCTCGCTCACCAAGGCCACGTCGCCGAGCTTCCGGGTGAGCGCGCTGGCCGCGCGCGGCCCCGTCCTGGAGCGGCTGCGCACCATCCAGGTCGTCGACCACTTCTTCGTGCCCCGGCCGCTCCAGGAGGCGGCGCTGGAACTCGTCGGCGCCCCGGCCTGGCCGCGTCATCTGCGCGCCGTCGCCGCGGAGTTGCGGGAGCGCAGGGAGGCGCTGGCGGCCGCGCTGCGGCTGCGGCTGCCCGAGCTCGCGCTGCCGCACGTCCCGGCGGGCGGCTACCACCTGTGGCTGCGCCTGCCCGACGGCACCGACGAGACCGCCCTGGCGGCCGCCGCGCTGCGGGCCGGGGTCGCGGTGGCCCCGGGGCGCCCGTACTTCGCGGCGGAGCCCCCGGCCGGGCACCTGCGGGTGAGCTTCGCCGCCCTCTCCGGCACCGGGGAGATCGCGGAGGGGGTACGGAGGCTGCGCGCGGCCTGTGATGAGGTGTGGGGATGACCGGAACGACACCCGCGTACGAACACCCCGAGGCGTACCGGCTCCCGGACGGGTACGAGCTGTCCGCCGACCCCGGCCGCCTCGACGCCGCCCGCGTGCACCACTGGCTCTCCACGGACGCCTACTGGGCGCGCGGCCGCTCCCGCGAGAAGCAGGACGCCGCGATCGCCGGGTCGCTCAACTTCGGCCTGTACGAGACGGCTTCGGGCGCCCAGGTCGCGTACGCCCGGGTGGTCACCGACCGGGCCACCTTCGCCTGGCTCTGCGACGTGTACGTGGACCGCTCCGTGCGCGGCAAGGGGCTCGGCACCGCGTTCCTCGCGGGCGTGCGCGACCGCCTCGCGCCGTACGGCCTGCGCCGCGTCCTGCTCGCGACCGGGGACGCCCACGGCGTGTACGCGAAGCTCGGCTTCACCGCCCTGGACGACCCCGCGCAGTGGATGGTGTACGGCGAGCAGTGACCGCGCGGCGCCGCTCCGGCCGGCGGGGCGCGGTCGGGCGCGGTCAGTCCGCGCGGACGTAGGCCGTCGTCAGGAGCAGGTCCTTGGCCGGGCCCCGGACCCGCCAGCGCGTGCGCCAGGCGTCCTCGCCGTCCACCACGAAGTCGCCCCGGTAGCGGTCCGCCGCGCACGGGTGGTCGGCGCTGTGGCGCCCGGAGCGCAGGTCGAGGCCGTGGAAGAAGCGGCCGTCGGCGAAGCGGACGACGGCGGTGCCCGCGGGCTCGCCCGGCAGGAAGAGGAGTGTGCGCTCCGCCGGGCGCGTCACGCCCCGCCAGGTGAAGGAGCCGGACTCCCGGTGCAGCAGCCCCCCGCCGTCCGCCGGCGTGAACCGCGTCGTGCCGCGGAAGCGCCCCTCCACCGGCCCGTCCTGCGCGCCCGCGGCGAAGTCCCGTACGGTCCGCTTCACCCGCCAGCTCCCGGCGAGGTACGCGAGCGCGTCCGGCACGGGGTGCGCGGGCCGCTCCGCCCCGGGGTGCGCGGGCCCGGCCGGGGCCGGGTGCGCGGGCCGCCGGGTGGACAAGGGCGTACCCCGCTCGCCGGGAAGGGACATGGGCGCAGCGTACGCGGCCCGCGCGGCTGCCCGGCGCGCGCCTAGCGGTCGACGACGGACATGCTCGTGTCGTCGTAGCGCGGCCCGGCGAAGCCGTCCGCGGGCGCCGCCGCGTCGATCGCGGCGAGGTCCTCGGCGGACAGCTCGACCTCGACGGCGGCGAGGTTCTCCACCAGGTACGCCTCGCGGCGCGTGCCCGGGATCGGCACCACGTCCTCGCCGCGGTGCTGCACCCAGGCCAGGGCGAGCTGGCCCGCCGTGACACCCTTCGCGGCGGCCAGCGACTTCACGGCCTCGACCAGGGCGAGGTTGCGCTCCAGGTTGCCGTCGGCGAAGCGGGGCTGGGTGCGCCGCATGTCGTTCTCCTCCAGCGCGTCGACGGACGTGAGGCGGCCGGTGAGGAAGCCGCGGCCGAGCGGCGAGAACGGCACGATCCCGATGCCCAGCTCCCGGCAGACCGGGGCCGTCTCCGCCTCCAGGTCGCGGGTCCACAGCGACCACTCGCTCTGCAGCGCCGCGATCGGGTGCACGGCGTGCGCGCGCCGGATCGTACGGGGGCTCGCCTCGGACAGGCCGAGGTGGCGCACCTTGCCCGCCGCGACGAGTTCGGCCATCGCGCCGACGGTCTCCTCGATCGGCACGTCCGGGTCGACGCGGTGCTGGTAGTACAGGTCGATGTGGTCGACGCCGAGCCGCCGGAGCGAGGCGTCGCAGGCCTGGCGCACGTACGCGGCGTCGCCGCGGATCAGCGGCGGCTCGCCGAGCCGGTTGGCGAAGCCGAACTTCGTGGCGATGACGGCCCGTGCGCGGCGGGCCCCGGACAGGGCGCGGCCGAGCAGCTCCTCGTTGTGGCCCCCACCGTAGAAGTCGGCGGTGTCGAACAGCGTGACGCCGAGGTCCAGGGCGCGGTGGATCGTGGCGATGGACTGGGCGTCGTCCGAGGAGCCGTAGGCGTGGCTCATCCCCATGCAGCCGAGGCCCTGCGCCGAGACCGTCAGCGCGCCGAGGGCGCGGGTGGGCAGGCCGGTCATGTCGTACCTCCTGAAGGGCGCGGTGCTCCGCGGGGAGCGCCGCGGTGCGGTGATCTCGATCGAGACACTAGGAGTTGGAGTGCGCTCCAACGCAAGCGTGCGCCGAGGGGCCTCCGGACCGGGGGCTCGGGGACCGGTCCGGGGGCCTGCACGGACCTCACCCGCCGCCCCGCCCGGTGGCGCGGGGACGGCTTCCCCCGGGAGAGGCCCGCCCGAAGCCACCCCGGGGGGCCCGGGCGGACCGGCGCGGAAGATTTTCGTACCGCACTCGGCCAGGGCCCTGTCGGTGCCGCCCCGTCCACGAGATATCTTGATGTCGAGCAATGTTGCAGACGTGGAGCGGAGCACCCGGTGACTGACTCGACCATCATCTACACCCACACTGACGAGGCCCCCGCCCTCGCGACGCATTCGTTCCTGCCCGTGATCCAGGCGTACGCCTCGACGGCCGGTGTCCGTGTCGAGACCCGTGACATCTCCCTGGCGGGCCGGATCATCGCGAGCTTCCCGGAGCGCCTGGAGCCGAGCCAGCGCATCGACGACGCGCTGGCCGAGCTCGGCGAGCTGGCCAAGACGCCGCAGGCCAACATCATCAAGCTGCCGAACATCTCGGCGTCCATCCCGCAGCTCAAGGCCGCGATCGCCGAGCTGCAGGAGCAGGGCTACGCGCTGCCGGACTACCCGGACGACCCGAAGACCGACGAGGAGCGCGACATCCGCGCCCGCTACGACAAGGTCAAGGGCTCCGCGGTCAACCCGGTGCTGCGCGAGGGCAACTCCGACCGCCGCGCCCCCGCCTCGGTGAAGAACTACGCCAAGGCGCACCCGCACCGCATGGGCGCCTGGACGGGCGAGTCCAAGACGAACGTCGCCACCATGGGCGAGAACGACTTCCGCTCGACGGAGAAGTCCGTCGTGATCGAGAAGGACGGTGCCCTCACGATCGAGCTGGTCGGTGACGACGGTTCCACGACCGTCCTGCGCGAGTCCGTCCCGGTCCTCGCCGGCGAGGTCGTCGACGCCTCCGTGATGCGCGTCGCCGCGCTGCGCGAGTTCCTGACCGCCCAGGTCGCCCGCGCCAAGGCCGAGGGCGTGCTGTTCTCGGTGCACCTCAAGGCGACGATGATGAAGGTCTCCGACCCGATCGTCTTCGGCCACGTCGTACGCGCCTTCTTCCCGAAGACCTTCGCGGCCTTCGGCGCCGACCTCGCGGCCGCCGGCCTCACCCCGAACGACGGCCTCGGCGGCATCTACAAGGGCCTGGAGGCCCTGCCGAACGGCGCCGAGATCAAGGCGTCCTTCGAGGCCGAGCTCGCCGAGGGCCCGGACCTGGCGATGGTCGACTCCGACCGCGGCATCACCAACCTGCACGTCCCGTCCGACGTCATCGTCGACGCCTCCATGCCGGCCATGATCCGTACGTCCGGCCACATGTGGGACAAGAACGGCGCGGAGGCCGACACCCTCGCGGTCATCCCGGACTCCTCCTACGCCGGCGTCTACCAGGTCGTCATCGACGACTGCAAGGCCAAGGGCGCCTACGACCCGGCCACCATGGGCTCGGTCCCGAACGTCGGCCTGATGGCGCAGAAGGCCGAGGAGTACGGCTCCCACGACAAGACCTTCGAGATCGCCGCCACCGGCACCGTCCGCCTGGTCGACACCGAGGGCACCGTCCTCATCGAGCAGCAGGTCTCCAAGGGCGACATCTTCCGCGCCTGCCAGACCAAGGACGCCCCGATCAAGGACTGGGTGAAGCTCGCCGTCACCCGCGCCCGCGCCACCGGCGACCCCGCGGTGTTCTGGCTGGACGAGACCCGCGCCCACGACGCCAACCTGATCGCCAAGGTGAAGGCGTACCTGCCGGAGTTCGACACCGAGGGCCTGGACATCCGCATCCTGTCCCCGGTCGAGGCCACCAAGCTGTCCGTGGAGCGCATCCGCGAGGGCCTCAACACCATCTCCGTCACGGGCAACGTGCTGCGCGACTACCTGACGGACCTGTTCCCGATCCTGGAGCTGGGCACCAGCGCCAAGATGCTCTCGGTCGTCCCGCTGATGAACGGCGGCGGCCTGTTCGAGACCGGCGCCGGAGGCTCCGCCCCGAAGCACGTCCAGCAGCTCGTCAAGGAGAACTACCTGCGCTGGGACAGCCTCGGCGAGTTCCTCGCCCTGGCCGTCTCCTTCGAGCACCTGGCGCAGAGCACCGGCAACGCCCGCGCCCAGGTCCTCGCGGACACCCTGGACCGCGCCACGGCGACCTTCCTGGAGGAGGACAAGTCGCCGAGCCGCCGTCTGGGCGGCATCGACAACCGCGGCAGCCACTTCTACCTCGCCCTGTACTGGGCCCAGGAGCTGGCCAAGCAGACCGACGACGCCCAGCTCGCCGAGGCCTTCGGCCCGCTCGCCGCGACCCTGGCCGAGCAGGAGTCGAAGATCGTCGAGGAGCTGATCGCGGTCCAGGGCTCCCCGGCCGAGATCGGCGGCTACTACCAGCCGGACGTCACCAAGGCCGCGGCCGTCATGCGCCCGTCCGCCACGTTCAACGAGGCCCTCGCGTCGCTGGCGTGACGCACCGCCCCTAGGACGCAGGTGAGCCCGCTTCTCGCCCCGGTCGGCAACCGCCGGCCGGGGCGGTCGTGTCTTGGCCACCGGACACCGGCGCCGCCCCGCACCGGCGGCCCCGGATCCACATTGCATAAAACTGCGACGACTTGTATATTCATGCCATCCATGAGGAGGAACCCATGACGGTACGCGCAGCGGTGGCGGGGGCGAGCGGATACGCGGGCGGGGAACTGCTGCGCGTCCTGCTCACGCACCCCGAGGTCGAGATCGGCACCCTCACCGCCAACTCGAACGCGGGCCAGCCGCTCGGCGCGCTCCAGCCGCACCTGACGCCGCTCGCCGAGCGCGTCCTGGAGCCCACCACCGCCGAGACCCTCGCCGGCCACGACGTCGTCTTCCTGGCGCTGCCGCACGGCCAGTCCGCGGCCGTCGCCGAGCAGCTCGGCCCGGACGTGCTCGTGGTGGACATGGGCGCCGACTTCCGCCTGAAGGACGCCGCCGACTGGGAGCGGTTCTACGGCAGCGCGCACGCCGGGACCTGGCCGTACGGCCTGCCCGAGCTGCCGGGCGCCCGCGCCGCCCTCGCCGGGACCAAGCGCGTCGCCGTCCCCGGCTGCTACCCCACGGCGGTCTCGCTCGCGCTGTTCCCGGCGTACGCCGCCGGGCTCGTCGAGGACGAGGCGGTGATCGTCGCGGCGTCCGGCACCTCGGGCGCGGGCAAGGCGCCCAAGCCGCACCTCCTCGGCTCGGAGGTGATGGGCTCCATGTCGCCGTACGGCGTGGGCGGCGGCCACCGGCACACCCCCGAGATGATCCAGAACCTCAGCGCGGCGGCCGGCCGGCGCGTCACCGTCTCCTTCACGCCCACCCTCGCCCCGATGCCGCGCGGCATCCTCGCCACGTGCAGCGCGAAGGCCCGGCCCGGCACCACCGCGGAAAGTGTCCGCGCCGCCTACGAGAAGGCCTTCGCCGACGAGCCGTTCGTCCGGCTGCTGCCCGAGGGGCAGTGGCCCGCCACGGCCTCGGTGTACGGCTCCAACGCCGTGCACGTGCAGGTCACCCACGACCCGGCCGCCGACCGCGTGATCGTGATCTGCGCCATCGACAACCTCGCCAAGGGCACCGCGGGCGGCGCGGTGCAGAGCATGAACATCGCCCTGGGGCTGCCGGAGGAGCTGGGGCTCTCCACGATCGGCGTCGCGCCGTGAGCGCCCGCCCGCCAGCCACCACCACGAACAAGGAGATGCAGTGAGCGTCACGGCAGCCAAGGGGTTCCGGGCGGCGGGGGTCGCCGCCGGGATCAAGAACGGCAACCCGGACCTGGCCCTCGTGGTCAACGACGGCCCCCGCACCGCCGCCGCCGGGGTCTTCACCTCCAACCGCGTGAAGGCGGCCCCCGTCCTGTGGTCCGAGCAGGTCCTCAAGGGCGGGCAGGTGGCGGCCGTCGTCCTCAACTCCGGCGGCGCCAACGCCTGCACCGGCCCCCAGGGCTTCCAGGACACGCACGCCACCGCCGAGAAGGCCGCCGACGTCCTCGGGGTGAACGCGGCCGAGGTCGCCGTGGCCTCCACCGGCCTCATCGGCGTCACACTCCCCATGGACCACCTGCTGCCGGGCGTCGAGACCGCCGCGGCCGCGCTGTCCCCGCACGGCGGCGAGAAGGCCGCCATCGCCATCAAGACCACCGACAGCGTGCACAAGACGGCCGTGGCCGAGGGCGACGGCTGGACCGTCGGCGGCATGGCCAAGGGCGCGGGCATGCTCGCCCCCGGCCTCGCCACCATGCTGG
>NZ_JASCXL010000137.1:0-24329 GCF_030010595.1 Streptomyces sp. CC224B
TGGGCGCAATCCGATCCCATGCCGCATCCGTCAACTCACCACGACCCACCACAAGATCAATTATCAGACAGGACCTAGCGGCCTTGATCGGGCTGACCGGAGATCCCGACCGTGCCCTCACCGTCTCGGACTTCGCCGCCGCAGCCGAACTGGGCGTCCGGGTCACTACCGAGATCCGCTACGACCAGATGAACGAGTTCGCCAGGCTCGCCGGTGAAGGCATCCTGGTCGTACCGATCGCCCGCACCTATACCCTCGACCAGATCCAGGAAGCGGCCGAGCTCAGCCGATCCCGGCGCCCCGGCGGCAAGCTCATGCTCGTCCTGTGACCACCTTGCCGGCCTGGTCGGGCGAGAGGAGTTCACACACCCCGATGATCGCACGGCGACCGCACCCGTTCCCGACCAGGATCCCTGCGAGGTCGCGGTCAGTCACACTGGAGCACTAGCCGGACACGGGTGTCAGCTGCTCATCCGCCCACTCGGCGAAGGTGGTGACCGGGATGCCCAACTCCCGGGCGAACGCGGGCCGGGCGGGCTGGAGAACCGCGTTGTTCCACTCGTGTCCGGCTCCCCACGTCGGCATACCCGCGGCGAGGGCCTCTTCCAGGCTCATGGAGGGCGCGGTCACGGGCACGCCCCAGGCGGCGGTCAAGATCTGCGCGATCTGCTCCATCGTGCGCAGGTCACCGGCCAGTTCCAGTTCCACCTGGTGGAACCGGTCCGGGTCTCGAAGGGCGTGCGCCGCAGCCGTGCCGATGTCCCGCACGGCCACCAGGGCCAATTCGGTCTGCGGCTTCAGTACCGTCAGCAGTCCGCCGCGCGGCCCCTTGGGCGCCAGCAGGGGCAGGTTCTCCATGAAGAAGGCGGGCTTGATCACCGTCCAGCGGGCAAAACCCGCACCCCGCACCCCCTCCAGGATCGCCTGCTTGGTGTGGAAGTAGTCCGCCATCGCCGCCCAGCGGCCCTCGGCCCAGCCGGCGGCCCGGGTGTGCTCACCGACTCCGCTGGTCGAGGACTGCACGAACTGCCGTACTCCCGCAGCCTTCGCCGCGTCCACCAGGTTGACGGCTTGGGCGAGCTCGCCCGCGAAGTCCACGCTGGCCTCGGTCATGGGCGGCATCTGCACCGAGAACACCGCGCGGACCCCCTCGACCGCCGGGCCGAGGGAAGCCCGGTCGGAGAGGTCCGCCCGCACCAGCTTGGCGCCCAGCGCCTCGATCGCCCGGGCGGACTTCGACCGCGGATCGCGTACGAGTGCACGTACGGGCACCTCGGCGGCCAGGAGTGCGCGGGCCGCGGCCCCGCCTTGCCGGCCGGTGGCTCCGGTGACCAGGACGGTATCGCTGTCGAAGGGCATGGTGCTGCTCCTCACGGACCGGAGAAAGAAAACGGCGGGGCCCGCCGTTTTGTCTGCCGCTAAGATATGGCGGGCCCCGCCGTTTAGCAATGAGGAGATCATGGCCGGTCAGCGCTCGGACGCCCGACGCAATTACCAGCGCATCCTCGCCGTCGCCGAAGCCGAGGTCGCCGCGCACGGCGCCGAAGCATCCCTGGAGCAGATCGCCCGCACCGCAGGCGTCGGTTCGGGGACCGTGCGCCGTCACTTCCCCACCCGCCGTGCCCTGCTCGAAGCCGTCTTCCAGGAGCGCGTCGAGGGCCTGTGCGAGCGCGCCCACCGGCTAAGTGCGACCGAGGACGGCCGCACTGCCCTCCTGGAGTGGCTCCACGCCCTCGTCCTCTACGCCGTCTCAGCCCGCGGATTCGCCAACACCCTCAGCTACGAGCCTCCCGCCGAGGAACCCTCCCCGCACTCCTGTGGCAACAGACTCGCAGCGGCCGGAACTCCCCTCCTCGAGCGGGCCATTCGCGACAAGGCGGTCGCACCGCGCGTCACCTTTCACGACCTGCTGACCCTCGCCGTCGGCATCGCCCTGGCCACCGAGCACCACAAGGACCCCGAATCTCAGGCCGACCGCCTCTTCCGCCTCGCTGTGGAAGGGATCAGCCCTGAGCCCGGCATCGCCGAGGTGTCCGAGAACTCAGGATCTTCGGTACTGGTGACAGAAAGTCTGCCGAACGGGCGATCGTGACAAGTGGGATGATGCCTAGTCGGTGACAACCAACGTGTCTCGACCGGTCCTCTCCGCCGGCTCATCCGGCGTCACCGGTGTCAACTCCTGAGCTTCGGCTCACGTAGTCCTTCGAAGAGTGCGCCGCAGTCCTGCGTGGGGCGCGGACGGTCCGACCGCGGCGCCGCGTGCATGGTCAGGTGCGGCACAGGGCATGGTCGATGAGGTCGCGCAGCGCGTCCTCCTGATGGGCTGCGACCTGTTGATCCGCGGAGCGGCTGTGTGCGGAGACGGTGATGGTGCGTCGCCCGTCCGTGGTTGTCGCTGTCCGGATGACATATCCGAAGCCACTTCCTCCGTGCCCGAGGTAACCGCCGCCGCAGGACAGGGGGGTGAGGAACAGGCCGAGGCCGTCCCTTGTGCCGGTCGGGTGGCCACTGTCCCGCGGCACCGGGACTGTCGTCCGCATGGCGGTGAGCTCGGCGGGTCTCAGTAGCCTTCCCTTGGCCAGGGCGGTGAAGAAGCGGTTGAGGTCGCGGGCTGTGCCGGTCATCGAGCCGTCGTTCGCGGCCGGGCGATGAGTGACCAGGTCTCCTGCTCCGGAGCTGGCCGTCGTCGTCCCGCGCGGTGTTTCCAGGCGGACCGCCACTCCGGTGACCCCGGTATCCCGTAGCGCGTCGGCGTCACGCTGCACGGACCAGCCGGTGTCGGAGGGGCGTGGCGCGGCCGAAACCGCAGCGGACGGCAGAGACGACATGGCCAGCGCGAGCACCGCGGCCGATAACCACACACGACGAGAGATCATGAGCCGAGGCTGAAAACGACAAGGGGCACCAGCCATCCGGGATACGCCCTCTTGTGAACGGGGGACAGCCGGATGGACAAGCGCACCGCGCTTCCGGCCTCTTCGCCTTGTTCCGCAACCTCGCTGGTCACGTGCGGCGATGGGTGCGGGGCCCGAGCCGGGCACGGGGCGGTGCGAGTCCTCACCAAGTGTGATCAGCGAGGTCAAGGGGCAAGGTCAGCCGTGCATCGCCACCCGGTACAGCGTCGCCAGTGCCTCGTCGATGGGGTGGGGCTGGGGTCTGCCGGTGGAGTCGAGGGGGTTCCAGCGCTGCATGTTGACCGCGACCGCCATGCGCCGCTTGCCGTCGGCGCGGATCATGGCCAGCGCTCCGCCGCCCCAGACCGTGCCGCCGTGGCCCCAGAAGGTGCCCTCGCCCGGGCCCCCCATGGGGTGCAGGCCGAGGCCGTAGTCGATCGTCCGTCCCTCCTGGGAGATGACCGGGACCGTGCGTTGCATGTGCGCCAGCGACGACGGGCTGACGATCTCCCCGGCGAGCAGCATGCCGTAGAAGCGGTTGAGGTCCGCGACGGTCGATATCAGCGAGGCCGACGGTCCCACCCACGACATGTCGTAGGCGCTGTAGTCGCGCGGCGGGTCGATCATGCCGAACCACGCCTCGTAGAGCCGCGAGTGCGGCCCGCGGACGTGCGGTCCGGTGGGGAGTCCGGTGTCCCGGAGCCCGGCGCGCTCGATGACGTTGCGGGTGATGTACTGCTCCGCCGTCGTGCCGGTCACGTGTTCCAGGAGCTGGACGAGGAGCAGGTAGTTGGTGTTGGAGTACACCCCCGGGGTGCCGCCGGGTGTGCCGACGGCGGGGGCGGTGACCCCCATCTCGATGAGGTCGACGGGGTCGAAGCGCGTGCAGCGGTGGTCGTCCAGGCTTTGCGGCCCGGTGTCCGCGAGGGCGGGGAACGCCTTCAGGGACGGATAGGCGTACGGCAGGTACTCGGCGAGGCCGCTGGTGTGGTTGAGGAGCATCCGGACGGTGATCGCGTCGCCGCGTTCTCCGGGGACCAGCTTCGGGAGGTAGCGGCTGATCGGTGTGTCCAGCCCGATGTGGCCGCTCTCGGCCTGCTGCAGGACCGCGGCGGCGGTGAAGGTCTTGGTGATGCTGCCGACGCGGTGCCGCATGTCGGCGGTGACGGGGCGGCCGGTGGTGACGTCGGCGACCCCGGCGGCGCCGCGCCAGACCTGGTCGCCGTCCCACACCTCCGCGAACAGGCCCGGCATCCCGGCGCGGTGGACGCCGTCGAGGGCCGCGTCGAGTACCGCGGGGTCAAGTGGGCTGGACACAGGGGAGTTCTTCACGTCATGCGTCCTTTCGGGTTCCCGGGTGGGCTCCGCAGGGGACGTCCGACCCGGGCAGCAGGGCACGAGAGGGTGTGCTGCCCGCCCGGCACACTCATGTCCTCATTATGCACACGGTGTGTGCAACGGGGAGTGCACAGCTAGGGTGAAGGTGAGCGAGAAGCCGGGGAGTCAGGCGGGGGAGTCAGTGGGAGGAGCGACATGACGGGCCGACGGCGTTGGTCGACCGAAGAGATCCTGGACGCGGCGACGGAGCTGCTGCGGACGAGCGACGCGGATTCGTTCAGCGTGCGCAAGCTGGCCACGGCCCTCGGGACCGATCCCTCCAGCCTCTACCGGCACTTCCGCAGCAAGACGGAGTTGCTGCGCGCGGTTGCCGACCGCATCCTCCTGGCCGCGATGGACGGCTACCGCCCCGAGGGCGACTGGAAGCAGCGCGTCACGGCCCTGGCCCTGCGCGTGCGTGAGGCCTTCGGGCAGCAGCCCCAACTCGCCGCCGTCTGGGGGCGCTACGCGTCCAGCGGCACCGGTTCACGGCTGGTCATGGAAGAGGTGCTCCAGGCCCTGCGTACCTCTGGGCTGCCCGACGAGGAGGTCCCGGCGCGCTACCACCGGCTCGCGGTCCTCATCGCCGCCCTGATCGCCGCCGAGGCCACGGGCAGCACCGTCAGCCCCGAGGAGTACGAACAGGGCCTGGAACTGTTCCGCGTCGCGGTGCTCGGCGCCGACCCCGAACGCTTCCCGGCCCTGGCCCACTACGCCCGCGACGTCCGCCCCCTCGGCGCGGACCGCCGCGCCGCGTTCGAGGAGATCCTCGCCGCCCACCTGGGTCACATCGAGGCCGCGATCCGCGCGGACTGACCGGCCGACCCGCCGGTGACTCACCGGTCGCGCCTGCTCACCAGCCCCGCGCGCTCACCCCGTTGCGTCCGTCTCCCGTACCTTCTCCACGACCGTGTCCTCCGGCTCCACCGGCCGTCCATCCGCCGCCTCGATCCGCAGCGGGCGCAGTGGGTGGCCGGTCCGGCGGTCCAGCAGGCGGGAGTGGTCCTCGCCGGGGGTGAAGCACTGCTCCTCGCCCCACTGGCGCAGGGCGACGATCACCGGGAACAGGGCGCGGCCCTTGTCCGTGAGCAGATACTCGCGGTGGGAGCCCCCGTCCCGCGCGGGCTCGCCGCGCAGCACCCCGGCCTCCTCCAGCGTGCGCAGACGTGCCGTCAGGATGTTCTTGGCGATACCCAGGCTGCGGTGGAACTCGCCGAAGCGGCGGCTGCCGTCGAAGGCGTCCCGCACGATCAGCAGGGACCACCAGTCGCCGATGGCGTTCACCGACCGGGCGACGGGACAGGGGTCGGCGTCGAAACGGGTGCGGGCGACCATCCTGCGCTCCTCCTCTGACAGTTCAGTTCCGGTTCTGGTTCCAGTTTCAGTTCCAGTGCCCTAGGCCCTTCCCGGGCGGTTGGTTGCAACACGCTACCCCGTGCGCTTACCGTCACAGAGGTAGACGTTGGTAGCAAGATGCAACCGAGTGGAAGGTGGAGCGGCATGGCGACCCAGTGCTCCGGTGTGGTGGGCGGGTGCGACGGACGCGGCGGGACCGGCGGGCGCGAGGCGGGCGCCCCGGTGTCGCCCGCGTCGCCGACCGCGTCGCCACCCGCCCGGCTCATCCCCCTGCTCGCCCTCGCCTGCGGCAGCTCCGTCGCCACCGTGTACTTCTCCCAGCCCCTCCTGGTGACCCTGGGGGAGCGGTTCGCGCTCGGCCCGGGGCTGCTCGGCGCGATCGTCACCGTGACGCAACTGGGTTACGCCGTAGGCCTGTTGGCGCTCGTGCCGCTCGGTGACCTCCTCGACCACCGGCGCCTGGTCACCGGTCAGCTCGGGCTGCTGGCCCTCGCCCTGCTGGCCGCCGGACTCGCGCCGGGCGTGGTGGCGCTGCTCGGCGCGCTCGCCGTGGTCGGGCTGCTCGCCGTCGTGGCGCAGACGATGGTCGCGGCCGCCGCCGCCCTGACTCCGCCCGCGCGGCGCGGCCGGGCCGTCGGCACGGTCACCGGCGGCATCGTCACGGGCATCCTGCTGGCCCGCGCCGCCGCCGGTCTCCTCGCCGACCTCGCCGGCTGGCGGTCGGTCTACCTGGTGTCCGCGGGCGTCACCGCCGTCCTCGCCGTGCTGCTGCGCCGCGTGCTGCCCGCGCGTCCGCCGGTCGCCGGGGCGCGCGACGTACCGTCGTACGGGCGCCTGGTGGTCTCGACGGTCACTCTGTTCACCCGTCATCCTCTGCTGCGGGTCCGGGGCGTGCTCGCGCTGTTGGTGTTCGCGTCCTTCAGTACGCTGTGGAGCGGCGTGGCGCAGCCCCTGAGCGGTCCGCCGTGGTCGCTGTCGCACACCGCGATCGGCGCGTTCGGGCTGGCCGGGGCGGCCGGTGCCGTCGCCGCCGGGGTGGCCGGGCGCTGGAACGACCGGGGGTACGCGCAGCGCACGACCGGCGTCGGCCTCGCCCTGCTGGCCCTCTCCTGGCTCCCCATCGCTTTGACCCGGCAGTCGCTGTGGGCCCTCGCGGCCGGCGCCGTCCTGCTGGACTTCGCGGTGCAGGCCGTCCACGTCACCAACCAGACCCTGATCCACGCCGTCCGCCCTGACGCGGGCAGCAGGATCATCGGCGGCTACATGGTCTTCTACTCGGCGGGCAGCAGCCTCGGCGCCTTCGGTTCCTCCCTCGCCTACGCCGCGGCGGGCTGGCCGGCCGTGTCGGCCCTCGGCGCGTCCTTCAGCCTCGCCGCCCTGCTGCTGTGGGCGACGACCCGGCGCGGCGGGCTGTCCGGCGGGGGGCCGGGGGGCGCGTAGCGGTCAGTCCCCGTCGGTCGGCCGAAAGGAGGCGCACGACCGCCCTGCTCGACGGCTGCCGTCCCGGCCGCCTTCGTGCAGGGCGACGCCCGTAGCGCGTACGCCCACCTGAACCGGCGCGCGGCCGTGTGGTCGCCGGGTTCCGCCTGCGCGGCCTCCGGCCGGGGCAGCGGATCGTGGCCCGGGGGCCGCACGTACCCGACGTGCCCGGGGGACGCGAGCACTGCACCCGGCGTGCCGAACCCACCACTCGCGAGGCCCGGGGCGTGGAACGATCACCCCGTGACCCCCTACCTGACACCGCAGCAGATGGCCCGCCGCACCGCCGCCGCAGTCGACGCCGCTGTCGGAGCCGGCCGCGACCTCGGGCTCACCGTGACGGACGCCGAGGTGTTGCACGACCTGTTCTCCGTCGTGGTCCACCTGGCGCCGTCGCCGGTCGTGGCCCGAGTGCCCACCGTCCTGCCGCACACCGCGGACCCCGCCTCCCTGGCGCACCGCCAACAAGCCGAACTGGACGTGACGCGCTGGCTCGCCGCCCAGGGGACCCCGGTGATCCCGCCCAGCCCCCTCGTACCGCCGGAACCCGTGCGGCGCGACGGCTTCTCGATGACGTTCTGGCAGTACGTCCCCGAGGACCGGAGCAAGGAACCCGACTACGCGGCGCACGCCGAGAGCGTCGCCGACCTGCACGCCGCGCTGCGCGCGTACCCGGGCCCCCTGTCGTTCCTGTCGGCGGCCGAACCGCGGTTCGTCACCGAGGGCCTGGCCCTGCTCGACCGGTCCCCGGACCTCGTCGGACCCGCCGACCTGGACCGCGCGCGCCGTGAGTGGCGGGTCCTGGAACCGCTGGTACGTTCCCGCGCGGCGTTCGAGGAGGCCTTTCCGGAGGTCGGCCTCCAGCCCGTCCACGGCGACTCCCCGCCCGCCAACGTCTTCTCCGGCGTGGACGGTGACCTCTACGCGGACTTCGAGCTGGTCACCCTGGGCCCCGTCGAGTGGGACCTGGCCGCCCTCGGGCCCGAGCTCACCTCCGCCTACGACCGAGGTGCCCGGCGCAACGGCATGAGGCCGCTGGACGAGGACGTACTGGGCTTCGTGAACGCCGTGGGGATGCTGCGCGCCCTCGCGTGCCTGACGCTCGCGCCGCAGCTCCCGGCGCTGGTGCAGTACCTGGAACCGGCCGTCGCCCACTGGCGGACGACGCCGTTCGCGGGCGGCGTGTCGGGCCGGGCGGGAGGCGGCGGCCGCGACGCGTGACCTGAGCACCGGGCGGCACCTCCTCCGGCGCGGTGTCAGCGCGGCGTCAGCGGCACCCGGAGACTTGTCTCTGTGACCGGGGCGGAACGGCTCGCCTCCCCCCACCCCGGACACAGGGAGAGGTGCCCGGAGTGGCTTATCGGGGACCGAAGTTCGCTTCCGTCGGGTGGCTACACCCACGCAGGTTCGAATCCTGCCCTCTCCGCTCGCTTCCACGACGTGCCCCGGCGCGCCAGGGGATGGCACCTGCCGGGGATCCCGAGATGTTTTCGCTGCGGGAATATGCCTCGCCCTCCGTGGCTGGAATCCGTGGCTGGGGACGGCCACGTTCCAGAAACATTCGGGGGGCCATTCCATGGTGGCGGCTCCTCGGATGCGTGAGGACCGATCTTTCGTGCCCGTCGAAGGTGGGATACACGGGGAAGCCGTGATCAGTGGTCCACGTCACACCGTAATACCGTCACAGGGAGCGGGCCGTCGGCATCTTGTGTGCGTCCGGTGCGAGAGCACGCGATTCCATCAGTGAGGACGACGCCATGGAGCCCCGTTTCCACCTGTTCGACAGTCCGACCGCGGCGAAGGTCGCCAAGCGGTTCTACAACGTCTCCCTGCCTCTGGAGCAGTCGACGCTGCCCAAGGCCCTGCGCGAACTGGTCGCGCTGAGGGTCGGTCAGATCAACGGCTGCGGCTTCTGCGTGGACATCCACGGGACAGAGGCGGCGGCCGCCGGGGAGACCGCGGCCCGGCTCAATCTCGTCGCCGTCTGGCGCCACAGCACCGTGTTCACCGAGGCCGAGCGCGCGGCGCTTGCGCTCGCCGAGGAGGGCACGCGCCTCGGCGACCACGGCGTGTCCGACGCGACCTGGGCCGCGGTCCGCGAGCACTACGACGACGACCAGGTGGGCGCGCTGGTCTGCCTGGTCGCGCTGATCAACGCGGCCACCCGCATGAATGTGATCGTGCGGAACCCGGGGGGCTCGTACGAGCCCGGCATGTTCGCCGGTCTTGCGAACTGACCGGTAGGCATTGACGGGCCGGTCCGGAGCACTCCCTCCGGACCGGCCCCGGCATTTCCCGGGAAGCCGCGCGAAACAACAGGTGCGTCCCGACGGGAAATCTCACCACCCGCCTTTCCGGCCATCAGGAGCGCGGAAAGAGCGCAGAAAGAAGGCCAGGAGAGAGGCGTATTCAAGCCGGTGCCCGCGCCCCCCGCGGAGACGGTGCCCGCGCCCCCGGTCAACGCTGTCGCACTGGCATTCGCGCGCCGCGGGAAAGGGTCGCGAAAGAGCGCCGCTGTCCTGTTGCCAAGACGTACGGAGACGCCACAACACCCCCGAACGCGGCGGCCGAAAAAGGGGCGTCGCGACATCACGGCAGGTCAAGAGCGCTTGTGCGTGCCATGGGCAGACATTGGGGTGGCTTCACCGGACACTGGGAATCCGCGACGCCTGGTTGTGGTGACACCGGTGCGTTACGTTCGGTGTACGAGACAGCGCGACGGCGCGTCTCTTACCGGGGCACTCACAGGACTTCTGCGGGGGAGAGCGCAGCAATGGCACAGAGGACCGGCCGAGGGCCGTCCGTCGTCGACCGTACGACCGCACGGCAGGTGAACGCCTCCTGGCCGCACGAGGGCAAGCCGCCGACGCACCCGACACCATGTCCCGCACGCGGCGGCCGAACCACCCTGCCGCGGGCGTGCGGCAGCGGCCCGAAGTCGCCGGACCGACCCGGCAGCGTGACCGGCCCGTCCGCCTGACGTCGGCCGCATGACACCGGCCGCGTGACCGGCCGGCCGCGCGACGCCAACCGCGTGAACTCCGCCGCGTGACCGGCCGGCCGCGGGGCATCGGCCGCGGGACCTGCCGACCGCACCGAACGACCGTGAACGGCCGCATGAAAACGGCAGCGTGACGGATCGGCTGACCGGTCCGCAGGCACTCGCTCCCTCGCGTCCGTGACCGCCGCGGTCCGTCCGCCCTTCCCTCTTCCTTTCCTTCCCTTCCTTACCTCGCCTCCTTACCTCGTCCTTTCGCTTCCTCCGACTCACCCACCCCCCACCGCCCTGCGCGGGCGCGGCCCACCGTGCCACTGGTGCGCAGCACATCGCGCCAGCGCGTGGGAGCCACCACAGCGGCGCGCCGCATGCACAGGCGTGGCGCGCCCCGCGTGCGTACGGGGCCATGGCGCGCACGCCTCCTCCACGCGCCCTGCCGCTGCCCCCGTACGCGCGGATGCACATCCGTACGCGCCCCTGAACGTCCGTACGTACCCCATAAACCCCCTGGAGCCCTCACATGACCGACCTGCGCGAGCCGTCGACGGCCGCTCGGCCGATCCCGCACGAGACCCTCCCGGCCCTCTTCGAGCGACAGGCGGCGGCGACGCCGGACGCGGTGGCCCTGGTGTCCGCCGGGGGAGCGGAGGTGACCTACCGGCAGCTCGACGAGCGGGCGGCCCGGCTCGCCCGGCTGCTCGGCGCGCACGGCGTGGTCCGGGAGTCGATCGTCGCGGTGGCGCTGCGGAGGTCGCCGGAGTACGTCGTCACCGTCCTGGCGATCCTCAAGGCAGGCGGCGCCTACCTGCCGGTCGACCCCGCGTACCCGGTCGAGCGCCTGGAGTTCATGCTGCGCGACGCCGCGCCCGCCGTGGTCGTGACCGACGCCGACTCCGGCCGGCGGCTGCCGGTGACCGGAGCCCCACGGCTCGTCCTGGACGGGCGGGACACGGCCGACGCCCTGGCGGCGCTCCCGGACGGGGACCCGGCCACGCCCGGCGCCACCGGCCACCCGGACCAACTCGCCTACGTCATCTACACGTCCGGCTCCACGGGCACCCCGAAGGGCGTGGGCGTCACCCACCGCGGCGTGGTCTCCCTGACGACGGACCGCCGTTACGACGACGACGCGTACGCCCGCGTGCTCCAGCACGCCCCGCTCGCCTTCGACGCCTCCACCTTCGAGCTGTGGGTGCCGCTGCTCGCGGGTGGCGCCGTGGTCGTCGCGCGGCCGGGCCTCCTGGACGCCCCCGCCCTCGCCGACGTCATCACCGAGCACCGGGTCAGCGCGGCGTTCGTGTCCGCGGGGCTCCTCAAGGCGGTGGCCGAGGAGCAGCCCGACTGCTTCCGCGGCACCCGCGCACTGTGGTCCGGCGGTGACGTGGTGTCCCCGGCGGCGGTGCGCCGGGTCCTCGACGCCTGCCCCGGGGTGACGGTCCACAACGCGTACGGGCCCACCGAGGTCAGCGTGCTGGCCACCTGCCGCCCGATGAGCGCACCGCGGGAGGTGCCCGAGCCGGTCCCGATCGGGCGCATGCTGGACCACCGGGGCGGCCACGTCCTGGACGAGCGGCTGCGTCCGGTGGCCGTCGGCGAACCCGGCGAGCTGTACCTGACCGGTGCCGGGCTGGCCCGCGGCTACCTCGGCCGTCGCGCGCTGACCGCGGAGCGCTTCGTGGCCGACCCGTTCGGCGCGCCCGGCGAGCGCATGTACCGCACCGGCGACGTCGTGGCGTGGACGCCGGACGGCGAGCTGGACTTCCGCGGCCGGGCCGACGGACAGGTGAAGATACGCGGGTTCCGCATCGAGCCCGGTGAGGTCGAGGCCGCCCTGGAGAAGCACCCGGCGGTCGCGCACGCCCTGGTCGTCCCGCACGAGGGACCGGCGGGCCGGGGCAGGCAACTGGTCGCGTACGTCGTACCGGCGGCCACGGCCGGACACCCCGCCACGGCCGGGCAGGACGGCGGCACCGCCCTGGAAGGGCCCGCCCCGGGCGGGACCGGGCACTTCGCCCTCGCGTCCGGCTTCGCGGCGGCGGAGCTGCGGGCCTTCGCGGCGCGGACGCTGCCGGAGCACCTGCTGCCCGCGGCGTTCACCGTCCTCGACGAGCTGCCGCTGACGCCCAACGGGAAGCTGGACCGGGCCGGCCTGCCGGAGCCCCACTTCCGGGGCGCGGCCTACCGCGCCCCCCGCACCGCGCGCGAGGAGCGGCTGGCCGAGCTGTTCGCCGAGGTCCTCGGGGTGGACCGGGTCGGTGTCGACGACGACTTCTTCAGCGTCGGCGGCGACAGCATCCAGTCGATCCAGCTCGCCACCCGCGCCCGCGCCCGCGGCCTGGTCCTCGGCGCGCAACAGGTCTTCGAGCACCGCACGGTGGCCCGCCTCGCCGAGGCCGTCGCCGACTCCGCCGCCCGGCCGGCACCGGTCCTCGAGGAACTCCCGGGCGGTGGCGAGGGCTTCCTGCCGCACCTGCCGGTCACGCGGTGGGTGCGCGGCTGGGGCCCGGGCTTCGAACGCTTCCTCCAGGCGATGGTGCTCGACCTGCCCGTGGGCATCCGCCGGGAGCAGCTCACCGCGACGCTGGGCGCGGTCGTCGACCGCCACGACCTGCTGCGCGCCCGCCTCGTGGAGCGGGACGGCGGCGGCCTGGATGTGCGCGCCCGGGGAACGGTGGACGTCGACGGGCTCGTCCGGCGCGTGGGGTGCGCCGGGGACTGGGAGTCGGAGCACCGGCGCGCCGAACTCCTGGACGAGGTGGACGCCGCCGCGGGCCGCCTCGACCCGGCCGCCGGCGTCGTGGCGCAGTTCGTCTGGTTCGACCCCGGCCCCGAGCGGGCCGGACGGCTGCTGGTGGCGCTGCACCACCTGGTCGTGGACGGCGTGTCCTGGCGCATCCTGATGCCGGACCTCGCCGCCGCCTGGCGCCGCGTACGCGACGGGCGGCCCCCGCTGCTGCCGCCCGTGGGCACCTCGGTGCGGCGCTGGGCGCACGCCCTGGTGGAGGAGGCCGCACGCCCGGAGCGGACGGCGGAGCTGGAGCTGTGGCGCTCCCTCGTCGACGGCCCCGACCCCGTCCTCGGCGCCCGGCGGCTGGACCCGGACACCGACACCGTCGCCACCCTCACCAGGACCCGGGTGCGGCTGCCCGTGGCCGTCACCGAGGCGCTGCTGACCACGCTGCCCGCCGCCTTCCGCACCGGTGTGAACGACGGGCTGCTGGCCGCGCTGGCCGTGGCCGTCGCCCGGTGGCGGCGCGCCCGGGGCGTCGCGGAGGACACCACGCTCATCCGCCTCGAAGGGCACGGACGCGAGGAGGCGGCGGCGCCGGGCGCCGACCTGTCGCGCACCGTCGGCTGGTTCACCAGCGTCTTCCCCGTCCGGCTCGACGTGGCCGGGGCGGACCTGGAGGAGGCGCTCGCGGGCGGCCCGGCCGCGGGCCGGGTCGTCAAGGCCGTCAAGGAACACCTGCTCGCCGTACCCGACAAGGGCATCGGCTACGGCCTCCTGCGCCACCTCAACCCGCGGACCGCTGCGGTCCTCGCCCGCTACGGCACCGGGCAGGTCTCCTTCAACTACCTCGGGCGCTTCTCCGCCGCCTCCGACATGCCCGAGGAGCTGCGCGGCCTCGGCTTCACCCAGGCCCCCGGCCTCGCCGACCTGGCCGAACTGGACGCAGGCCAGGACCCCCGCATGGCCGCCCCGGCCGAGCTCGACATCAACGCGCACGTCACCGACACGCCCGAAGGCCCCCGCCTCGGCGCCCTGTTCACCGCCCCGCGAGGAGTGCTCGGCCCCGACGAGGTGCAGGAGCTGGCCGAGCTGTGGTGCGCGGCCCTGCGGGGCCTGGCCCGCCACGCCACCGGCCCGGACGCGGGCGGCCTCACCCCGTCCGACGTGGCCCTGCCCTCGGCGACCCAGGCCGACATCGAGGGCTGGGAGCGGAGCCACCCCGGCCTGTCCGACGTCTGGCCCGCCTCCCCGCTCCAGTCCGGCCTGCTGTTCCACTCGAAGCTGGCGGCCGAGTCCGGCGGCGGGTTCGACTCCTACCACGAGCAGTACGTCCTGCACCTGTCCGGGCCCGTGGACCCCGCGCGGCTGCGCGGGGCGGCACAGGCCCTCCTGGACCGGCACCCCGTCCTGCGCACCGCGTTCGTACCCGGCCCCGGCGGAGGCCTCGTCCAGCTCGTCGTCGACGGCGTACGCCTGCCCTGGACGCACCGCGACCTCGGCGGCCTCGACGACGAGGAGCGCGAGCGCGCCCGCGAGCGGTTCCTGGCCGACGACCTCGCCGCCCACTTCGACCCGGCCGCACCGCCGATGCTGCGCCTCGCCCAGCTCACGACGGCGGCCGAGCGGCACGACCTGGTCCTGACGGTGCACCACGCGCTGCTGGACGGCTGGTCCCTGCCCCTGCTCGTCCAGGACCTGCTGCACCTGTACGCCGCCGACGGCGACCCCTCCGGACTGCCGCGGGCCCGCAGCTACCGGGAGTACCTGACCTGGCTCGAGCGGCGGGGCACCGAGGACTCCGTGCGCGCCTGGGCCCGGGAGCTGGACGGCGTCACCGAGCCGACGCTCCTCGCCCCGGGCGCCCTCGACGCCCCGGCCTCGGGCGTCGGCCAGGCGGACGTGCCCCTGACGCCCGCCCGGGCCCGTGACCTCGCGCGCCGCGCGGGCGACGCGGGCGTCACCCTGAACACCCTCGTCCAGGGCGCCTGGGGCGTCCTGCTCGGCGGCGTGACCGGCCGGCGGGACGTGGTGTTCTCCGCGACCGTGTCCGGGCGCCCGCCCGCCCTGCCGGGCGTCGACGAGACGGTGGGCATGTTCCTCAACACCGTGCCCGTCCGGGTCCGGTGCGCCCCCGACGTGCCCTTCGCCCAGCTCCTGACCGATCTCCAGCGGGCCCAGGCCGCCCTGATGGACCACCACCAGATCGGCCTCACCGAGATCCAGCGCGCCACGGGCCTGGCCCCGCTGTTCGACACCATGGTCGCCTTCGAGTCGTTCCCGCTCGACCGGGCGGGCATCGGGGAGGCGAGCGCGGCGGCCGGGTTCTCCGTCACCGGCCTGCGCGCCTTCACCGCCAGCCACTACCCGGTGACCCTCTTCGTCTACCCCGACGGCCCGCACCCGCGCCTGACCCTCCAGTACCAGCGGCACGCCTTCACACCGGAGGAGGCGACGGCGCTCGCCGCCCGGTTCGGCAGCGTCCTGACGCAGCTCACCGCGGACCCGCGCAGACCGGTGGGCGGCGTCGACCTGCTCCTGCCGGACGAGCACGCCGCGCTGACCGCCGAGCCGCACGACACCCTGGCCCCGGAGGCCGGGACGACGCTGCCGCAGCTGTGGCGGCGGCAGGTGGCCCGCACACCGGACGCCCCCGCGGTCGTCCACGGCGACCGCTCCCTGACCTACCGCGAACTGGACGCCCGGGTACGGGCCCTCGCCGCCGAGCTGACCGCGCGCGGGGTCCGGCCGGAGAGCGTGGTGGGCCTCGCCCTGCCGCGCTCGGCGGACCTCGTCACCGGCATGCTGGCCATCCTCACCGCCGGCGCCGGCTACCTGCCCATCGACCCCGCCTACCCGGGCGGGCGCCTCGACCTCATCCTCGGCCAGGCGCGACCCGAGCTGATCCTCACCGACACCGCGACGGCCGGGGCCCTGCCGCGGCCGGACATCCCCCGCCTGTGCCTCGACGCCCCCGGCCCCGCCGCCGACCCCGGCCGGCCCCTGCCGGACCGGACACCGCTGCCGGACCACCTCGCGTACGTGATGTACACCTCCGGCTCCACCGGCACCCCCAAGGGCGTCATGATCACGCATGCCGCGGTGGTGAACGGCATCACCCAGCTCGCCCACCGCGTGGGCATCGACGCCCGCACGCACATGCTGGCGGCCACCTCCGTCAACTTCGACGTGTCCGTCTTCGAGATCCTCACCACCCTGTCCCGGGGCGGCCGCGTGGAGATGGCCCGCGACGCCCTGGTCCTCGCCGAGCGGGACACCCTGTCCGCCGACGTCATCAGCACCGTCCCCTCGGTCTTCGCCGAACTCGGCGACCGGATGGGCACCGTCACCGGCCTCAAGACCGCGGTGTTCGCGGGCGAGGCCCTGCCCGCCGCCCTCGTCGACCGCATCCGCGAGGCGCTGCCCTGGGTGCGCGTCGTCAACGCGTACGGACAGAGCGAGTCCTTCTACGCCACCACCTTCACCGCCGACGAGGGCTGGCGCTCCACGGGTGCCGCCAGCGCCCCCATCGGCACCCCGATCGGCAACATGCGCGCCTACGTCCTCGGCCCCGGCCTCACCCCGCTGCCCCCGGGCGCGGTCGGCGAGCTGTACGTGGCCGGGATCGTCGGACGCGGCTACCACCGGCGCCCCGCCCTCACCGCCGACCGCTTCGTCGCCGACCCCTACGGACCGCCCGGCAGCCGGATGTACCGCACCGGCGACCTGGCCCGCCGCGACCCCGAGGGGCAGCTCGGGTACGCCGGCCGCGCCGACGACCAGGTGAAGATCCGCGGGGTCAGGGTCGAACCCGCCGAGGTCGAGGCGGTCCTCACCGGCCACCCCGAAGTGGCCCAGGCCGTGGTCGTCGCCCGCGACACCACCACCGGGACGGGCAAGCGCCTGGTGGGCTACGTCGTGCCCCGGACCGCGGACGACGGCGGCCCGGCGGCGGCCACCCGGACCGCCGCCCTGGCCGACACCCTGCGCGACCACCTCCAGGAGCGGCTGCCGGCCCACATGGTGCCCGCGGCCGTCATGCCCCTCACCGCACTCCCCCTGACCCCCAACGGCAAGCTGGACCGCGCGTCCCTGCCGGCCCCCGACGTCACCGGCGCCGCCGCCTACCGAGCGCCCCGCACCCCCCAGGAAACACACCTGTGCGACCTGTTCGCCGAGGTCCTCGGCCTGGAACGGGTCGGCGTCGACGACAACTTCTTCGACCTGGGCGGCCACTCGCTGCTCGCCGTCGGCCTGGTCGGCCGGCTCCGCGACGCGCTCGGCGTCGACGTGCCCGTCCGCGCGGTGCTCAGCGCCCGCGACGTGGCGGACCTCGCCCGCACCCTCAAGAACGCCTCAGCCACCAAGCGGCCCGCACTGCGCCGGATGAACAGGAGCGCCACCTCATGATCCCTCTGTCCTACGCGCAGCGCCGGCTGTGGTTCATCGACCGCTTCGAGGGCCCCTCGGCGACGTACAACCTCCCCTTCCTCCTCCGGCTCACCGGCGAGCTGGACCCCCAGGCCCTCGCCGCGGCCGTACGGGACGTGGTCGCACGCCACGAGAGCCTGCGCACCCTGATCGTGGAGAGCGCCGACGGCGTCCCCGAACAGCGCGTCGTCCCGGCCGAGGAGACCCACCTGGACGTCCCGCTCGTCGAGGTGGCCCCCGACGCCGCCGACGCCGCCGTGTCCGAGGCCGCCGGCCACGTGTTCACCCTCGCCGAGGACATCCCCGTACGGGCCACCCTCTTCCGCACCGGCGCCCACGAGCACCGCCTGCTGTTCCTCGCCCACCACATCGCCGTCGACGGCGAGTCCATGGGCCCGCTCGTCCGCGACCTCGGCGCCGCCTACACCGCCCGCGTCACGGGCGGCCGGCCCGACTGGCCCGAACTCGACGTCCAGTACGCCGACTACACCCTCTGGCAGCGCGAACTGCTGGGCGACGAGAACGACCCCGACAGCATCCTGGCCACGCAGCTCTCCTACTGGCGCGACGAACTGGCCGGCGCCCCGCAGCCGCTGCGCCTGCCCACCGACCGCCCCCGCCCGCCCGCGGCCAGCCACCAGGGGGACGCCGTCGAGTTCCGCATCGACGCGGAGCTGTTCGCCGAGGCCGAACGCCTCGCCCGGCGCACCAGGACGACCGCCCCGATGGTGTTCCAGGCCGCCCTCGCGGCGCTCCTGCAGCACCTGGGCGCGGGCGAGGACATCTCGATCGGCTCCACGGTCGCCGGACGCATGGACAACCAGCTCAACGACCTGGTCGGCTTCTTCGTCAACACCTGGGTACTGCGCACCGACCTGTCCGGCACCCCCTCCTTCGAAGACCTCCTCGGCCAGGTCGGCGACAAGGCCATGGCCGCCTACGACCGGCAGGACGCGCCCTTCGAGCGCCTGGTGGAGGTGCTCAACCCCGAGCGGTCCACGGCCTACCACTCGCTGTTCCAGACGATGTTCACCTGGGAGACCCACCGCTCCGTCACCCTGCGGCTGCCCGGCGGCGTCACCGGCACCTGCACCGCCCTGGCCACGCCCACCGCCAAGTTCGACCTGGAGTTCAGCCTCTTCGCGGACCCCGCCGAACCGGGCCTGGGCATCACCCTCGAGTACGCCACGGACCTGTTCGACCGGTCCACCGCCGAGCACATCGCCGCCCGCTACGAGCGGCTCGTACGACAGCTCGTGCACCACCCGTCGCTGCCGGTGGCGCTGGCCGACGTCCTCGGGGACGAGGAGCGCGACCTGGTGCTGCACGGCTTCAACGACACCCGGGAGCCGACCCCCGACCTCACCGTGGACCAGCTCGTCGCGCGTCAGGCCGCGGCGACACCCGACGCGATCGCGGTGGTCCACGACGACACCGAGCTGACGTACGCGGAACTCGTCGCGCGCGCCGACCGCCTCGCCGGGGAGCTGGCCCGGCGCGGCGCGGGCCCCGGCACCGTCGTCGGCCTCGCCCTGCCGCGGACCGAGGGCCTGGTGGTCGGCATGCTCGGCATCCTGCGGTCGGGGGCCGCGTACCTGCCCATCGACCCCAAGTACCCGAGCACGCGCCTGCTCCACATCCTCGGCGACGCGCAACCGGCGCTGGTGCTGACCGACGCCGGCACGGTGTCCGTGCTGCCCGCGACGGACGTGCCCACGCTGTTCCTCGACGACGTCCCCGGCACCGCGGCGGACACCGGACCGACGCCGGCGCGGCCCGCCGACGCCGCGTACGTGATGTACACCTCCGGCTCCACCGGCACCCCCAAGGGCGTGACCGTCACCCACCGCGACGTGGTCAACGGCGTGCTGCGGCTCGCCGACGCCGTCGGCATCGGCGCGGGGACGCGGACGCTGGCCGGCACGTCGGTCAACTTCGACGTGTCGGTCTTCGAGACGATCACCACACTCGCCGCCGGCGGCACCCTCGAAGTCGTCCGCGACGTCCTGGTCGTCGGGGAGCGCGGCGGCTGGACCGGCGGCGTCCTCAGCACCGTCCCCTCGGTCTTCGCCGAACTCCTCGACCAGGTGGGCGGGAAGATCGACGCGGACGTGGTCGTGTTCGGCGGGGAGGCGCTGCCCGGCTCCCTCGTGCGGCGGATCCACGAGCTCCTGCCCGGCACCCGCGTCGTCAACGCCTACGGCCAGACCGAGTCGTTCTACGCCACCGCCTCCACGGCCACCGAGTGGACCGGCACGGCCGCCGCCCCCATCGGCAGGCCCCTGGGCAACATGCGCGCCTACGTCCTCGGCCCGGGCCTGCGGCCGGTGGCCCCCGGTGTGGTGGGCGAACTGCACGTCGCCGGGAACGTGGCACGCGGCTACCACGGGCGGCCCGCGCTGACCGCGGAACGCTTCGTCGCCGACCCCTTCGGCCCCGCGGGCACCCGGATGTACCGCACCGGCGACCTGGCCCGCCTGGCGCCCGACGGCCACCTGGAGTACGTGGGCCGCGACGACGACCAGGTCAAGGTGCGCGGGTTCCGCATCGAACCGGGCGAGGTGGAGGCGGCGCTCACCGCCCACCCGGGCGTGGCGCAGGCCGCCGTGGTGGTGCGCGCGGACCGCGGCGGCGCCCGCCTGGTCGGGTACGTGGTGCCGCGGGGCGGCGCGGAGGGCCTGGGCGACGTGGACAGCCTCGGCGAGCTCGACCTGGACCTCACGTCCCTGGTGTCGGTGCGGGACCTGCGCCGCTTCGTCTCCGCGCGGCTGCCGGAGTTCATGGTGCCCGCGGTCTTCGTGATGCTGGACCGGCTGCCGCTGGCGCCCAACGGGAAACTGGACCACAAGGCCCTGCCCGAGCCGGAGTTCACCGGCGGCGAGTACCGCGCCCCGCGCACCCCGCGCGAGGAGGTGCTCGCCGCCGTGTACGCCGAGGTCCTCGGCCTGGACCGGGTCGGCGTCGACGACGACTTCTTCGCCGTCGGCGGCGACTCCATCCGCTCCATCCAGGTCGTCTCCCGGGCCCGCGCGCAGGGCGTGGAGGTCACCCCGCGGCAGATCTTCGAGTGCCGCACGGTGGCGGAGCTCGCCGAGGCCGCCGCCGGCGGCCCGGCGGGACCCGTCCTTGAGGAGTGGGAGGGCGGCGGCGTCGGCTTCGCACCGCTGCTGCCCATCGGCCACCACCTGCGCGAACTCGACGGCCCCAGCGGCCGGTTCAGCATGTCGATGACCGTGGACCTGCCCGTCGGCATCGACGAGGACGGCCTCCTGGCCGTGCTCGGCGCCGTCCTCGACCGCCACGACGTCCTGCGCGCGCGCCTCGTCGGCGGCGACCGCCCGGGCCTGGAGGTGGCCCCGCCCGGCCAGGTGGACGCCGCCGTCCTGCTCCGCCGCGTCGGCTCCGACGGCGACTGGGGGCGGGCGTGGCGCCCCCGGGCCGCCGCCGCACTCGACGCCGCCACCGGCGAACTGGCCCCCGAACGCGGGGCGATGGCCCGCTTCGTGTGGTTCGACGCGGGCGCGGACACCGCCGGACGCCTGATCATCGTCCTGCACCACTGGGTGGTCGACGGCGTGTCCTGGCGCATCCTGCTGCCCGACCTCGCCGAGGCGTGGCAGCACGTGCGCGAGGGCCGCGCCCCGCGGCTCGCGCCCGTCGCCACCTCGTTCCGGCGCTGGGCGCACGCCCTGGAGGAGGAGGCGAACGACCCGCGCCGCACCGCCGAACTCGGCCTGTGGGAAGGGATCGTCGCCGGACCCGACCCCGACCTCGGCCCGCGCCCCTTCGACCCGGCCGTCGACGTCCTCGCGACCGTCGAGCACGTCTCCCTGGACCTGCCGGTGGCCGTCACCCGACCGCTCCTGACGACCCTCCCGACCGCCTACCGCGGAGGCGTCAACGACGGCCTGCTCACCGCGCTGGCCCTCGCCACGGCACGGTGGCGCGCGGCCCGCGGCGTCACGGAGCCCTCGCTGCTGCTGCGCCTGGAGGGCCACGGCCGCGAGCAGGACGTCGTCCCCGGCGCGGACCTCTCCCGTACGGTCGGCTGGTTCACCAGCATGTACCCCGTCCGCCTCGACGTGTCCGGGGTCGACCTGGACGAGGCGCTCGCCGGCGGCGCCGCCGCCGCGCACGCGGTCAAGGCCGTCAAGGAACAGCTCCTCGCCGTCCCCGACAAGGGCCTCGGCTACGGCATGCTCCGCCACCTGAACCCCAAGACCGCCGCGGTCCTCGAGCGGTACGGCAGCGGCCAGATCGCCTTCAACTATCTGGGCCACTACGCCGGTTCCACCGCCGTGCCCGAGCACCTGCGCGGCGCGGGCTTCACCCAGGCCGACGGCACCACGGAGCTCCTCGCCGACCTGGACGGGGACATGCCCGCCCTCGCGTCGTTGAGCGTGACCGCCTACGTCACCGACACCCCCGAAGGCCCCCGCCTGACCGGCCGCCTCGACTTCCCCGCCGGACTCCTGGGCCGCGCGGACGTCCAGGAGCTGGCCGCCCTGTGGCGCACGGCCCTCGAAAGCCTGGCCCGCCACGCCGCCTCGGCGGACGCGGGCGGCCTCACCCCCTCCGACGTGCCCCTGGCCGACGTCACCCAGCGCGACCTCGAAGGATGGGAGGCGCGCCACCCGGGCCTGGTGGACGTATGGCCGCCGACCGCCATGCAGGAGGGCATGCTCTTCCACGCCGAGCTCGCCGGGGCGTCCTTCGACGTCTACCAGATGCAGCTCACCCTCCACCTGTCCGGACACCTCGACGCCGCCCGGCTGCGCGCGGCCGGCCAGGCCCTCCTCGACCGGCACGCCGGCCTGCGCACCGCCTTCGTCCGCGGCGAGAGCGGCCGGTACGTCCGGCTCGTCCAGGAAGGCGTCGAACTGCCCTGGGCCGCCCACGACCTCGGCGGCCTGAGCCGGGCCGACCGCGAGCGGGAGCGCGCCGCGCTCCTGGACCGCGACCACGTCACCCACTTCGACCCGGCCCGGGCGCCGCTGCTGCGCATGACTCTCCTGGCCCTGGGCGACGACCGCCACGACCTGGTGGTCACCGCCCACCACGTCCTCTTCGACGGCTGGTCCCTGCCCCTGCTCATCCAGGACCTGCTGCACCTGTACGGCACGGCGGGCGACGCGACGGCCCTCGGCCGGACGCGCGACTACCGCGACTTCCTCACCTGGCTCTCCCGCGTCGACCAGGACGCGGCGTCCGCCGCCTGGTCCCGGGAGCTGGCCGGGGTCGACCAGCCGACGCTCCTGGTGCCGGACGCGGCCGGCGCCGAGGCCGAGACCGCGGACGTCGCCCTGGCCGACGTGCCGCTCTCCACGGCCGCCCGCTCCCTCGCCCGGCGCGCCGCGGAACTCGGCGTCACTTTGAACACCCTGGTGCAGGGCGCCTGGGCCGTCGTCCTCGCCGGGCAGACCGGGCGCCAGGACGTCGTGTTCGGCACCACCGTCTCCGGGCGCCCGCCGCAGGTGGACGGCGCCGACGAGATGGTGGGCCTGTTCATCAACACCCTCCCCGTGCGGGTCACCTGCGCCCCGGATGCCACCTTGGGCGAACTCGTCACCGGGCTCCAGGCGCGCCAGAACGCCCTCCTCGACCACCATCACCACGCCCTGGCCGACATCCAGCAGGCGGCCGGCCTGCCGGCGCTGTTCGACACCCTCGTCGTCTACGAGTCCTTCCCGGTCGACGGGGCGGGCCTCAGCGGCGCCGCCGCCACCGCCGGGATCGCGCTGACGGGCATCAGCCCGCAGAACGGCGCCCACTACCCGCTGGTGGTGACGGCGCTCGCGGAACCGCACCTCAAGGTGGGCCTGGAGTACCGGCCCCACGTGTTCGAGCGCGCCCGGGTCACCGCGATCGCGGCCCGCTTCGCACGCGTCCTGGACCTCCTGGCGAGCGCCCCGGACACCCCGGTGGCCGCCGTGGACCTCCTCGCGGACGACGAACGCGCACGGATCCTCGGCACGTGGAACGACACGGCCGTCCCGGCGGACGAGCGGACCGTCCCCCAGGTGTTCGCGGACCAGGCGGCCAGGACGCCGGACGCCGTCGCGGTGGTGGCCGGCGGACACCGGCTGACCTACGCCGAACTGCACGCGCGCGTGGCCCGGCTGGCGGGCCTGCTCACCGCCCGCGGCGTCGGCCCCGATGCGGTGGTGGCCCTCGCGCTGCCGCGCTCGGCGGAGCAGATCACCGCCGTCCTCGCCGTCCTCACCGCGGGCGGCGCCTACCTCCCGCTCGACGCGTCCCACCCGCCCGAGCGGCTGGCCTTCATGCTCCGGGACAGCGCGCCGGCCCTGCTCGTGACCGACGCGGGCACCGCCGCCCGGCTGCCCGGGAGTCCCTGCCCCCGCCTGGTCCTCGACGCCCCGGACACCGCCGGCGCCCTCGCCGCCGCCACCCCGGCACCCCGCACGTCCGCCACCCACCGCGACGCGCTCGCGTACGTGATGTACACCTCTGGGTCCACCGGCACCCCCAAGGGCGTCGGCGTCACCCACCGCGGTGTGGTGGGCCTGGCCCTGGACCGGCGCTTCGCGGGCGACGTCCACGAGCGCGTCCTGCTCCACTCCAACCAGGCCTTCGACGCCTCCACGTACGAGCTGTGGATCCCGCTGCTCCGGGGCGGCACGGTTGTCGTCGCCCCGCCCGGCCGCCTGGACGCCGCCGGTCTCGCGCGGATCGTCGCCGAGGGGGAGGTGACCGCGCTGCTCGTCGCCGCCGGCCTGTTCAAGGTGATCGCCGAGGAGACACCCGAGGCCTTCACGGGCGTGCGCGAGGTGTGGTCCGGCGGCGACGTGATGGCCCCGGCCGCGGTCGCACGCGTCCTCGCCGCCTGCCCCGGCACCGCGGTGGTCAACGCCTACGGGCCCACCGAGGCCACCATGGCCGCCACCACCCACCGGCTGACCGCGCCCGCCGGCGCCCCCGTGCCCATCGGACAGCCGATGGACAACACCCGCGTCCACGTCCTGGACGGGGCGCTGCGGCCGGTGCCGCCGGGCGTGCCCGGGGAGCTGTACCTGGCGGGGGAGGGCCTGGCCCGCGGCTACCTGGG